>CANKWG010000039.1 GCA_947487325.1 Oxalobacteraceae bacterium
CATGTCTTGGGCCACTTGAGCCAAACGCCATTGCTTGGGAATAGAGAAGTCGCCACCGTCCTCATGCAAAGTGCCATTGAATAGCGCAAAAAGGGTGGATACCTTCACCCTGCACAGGCTCCAACATCACGGCCACGGTTTTGTCGGTGATTAATGCTTCAACACTGGCCAGATCATTCAGCTCAGCCTTGGGAAAGCCCGGCACTTGCGGTGCGAACATGGTATCCCAGCCTGCCTTGCCCGATGCTGACATGGTCGCCAGCGTACGGCCATGAAAACTGTGATTGAAGGTGATGATTTCGTAGCGGTTGTCGCCAGTAGCATTTTTGTTCAGCTTGCCCCACTTACGTGCCAGCTTGATTGCGCCCTCATTGGCTTCAGCGCCGCTGTTGGCGAAGAAGACTTTGTCGAAGCAAGAGTGCTGAGTGAGCAACGTCGCAAGATGTATCGATGGCTCGTTATAAAACGCCGGCGAGGGGTTGATGACTTTTTTTGCTTGCACCACCAGTGCATCCTGAATGCATTGCGGTGAATGCCCCAGACAGTTCACCGCCCAGCCCTGCAGCCAATCAAGATAGCGCTTACCGTGATGATCCGTCAGCCACATGCCATGACCTTCGGTGAAGACCAGGGGAGGGCGATTGGTGATGTAGAGCAGTGCGTCGGTGTTGTACTGATCTACGTTCAGGTCGACAGGTTTGTTCATGATTCAAGCAGTGGCCAAATCGGCTTCAGAAGTAAATGAATCGGCGAAGAAGGCATCTTCCGGTAACTTGCATTGGGCAACAAAATCACGTTGCGCGGCATCGACCATCACGGGTGCGCCGCAGGCATAGACCTGATGTCCCGACAGATCAGCAAAGTCAGCCATCACTGCCTGATGCACAAAGCCGGTTCGACCAGTCCACGCATCTTCAGGCAGGCCATCTGAGACGACCGGGACGTATTTCAAATTCGGCAGATTCTTTGCCCAGCTTTCGCAGAGCTCGTGCATGTACAGATCGCTCGGGCGGCGGCCACCCCAGTAGAGCGTGATCGGGCGTTCCGATTTCAGATGCGCCCAGTGCTCGACGATAGCCTTGATAGGCGCAAAGCCAGTGCCTGAGGCGAGCAGAACGATAGGCTTGTCGGAATCTTCGCGCAGGAAGAAGGTACCCATCGGTCCTTCGAAACGCAAAATATCGCGCTCTTTCATTGCACCAAACACATGATCAGTGAACAAGCCGCCGGGCATATGACGGATATGCAGCGTGAGCAATTCATCCGCATGCGGCGCATTAGCCATACTGTAGCTGCGTCGTTTGCCATCCTTGAGCATGAACTCCACGTATTGCCCGGCTTTGTATTGCATACGATCGGTTGCAGGGAGTTGCAGCGACATGATCATCACATCGTCGGTCGCGCGCTCAAGTTTGGCCACGCGCACCGGGACTTTTTTGATCGAAAAATCACCGACGCCTAGCACTTCGCGCGCTTCGATGGCCACATCCGATTGCGGTACGGCGCAGCAGAACAGCGTGTGTCCGGTGGTTTGTTCGGCGCTTGACAACGCGCGCTCTTGATGCGGACCGAGCGCTACCTCGCCGGAGAGCAGCTTGCCTTTGCAGCTGCCGCAAGCGCCGTTCTTGCAACCATAGGGCAGCCCGACGCCGGCGCGAATGGCGGCCGCCAGAATGGACTCGCCGGCATCACAAGAGAACTGCCGGCCACTGGGAGAAACGCTAACCTGAAACGTCATACAATCTCGCAAATGAAAAATAACGGTTTGAAGATTCTGGGCAAACCACGCCTGCTGGTTGTTGGCTGCGGTGATGTCGGCATGCGCTTGTTGCCTTTGCTGCGCGCGCGCTTTCATATCTTTGCAGTGACCAGTCAACCGGCTCGCTGTGCTGAATTACGCGCGGCCGGTGCAACGCCTGTTGTCGCCAATCTCGATCAGCGCGACAGTCTGTACCGTCTCAAGGGGCTGGCCGACATCATCGTGCATCTGGCGCCGCCACCTTCAGAGGGAAAACAAGACCGCCGCACCCGCAATCTGGCCGCCATTTTACCCCGACATGGCACGGTCGTTTATATCAGCACGACCGGCGTTTACGGGGATTGCGGTGGCGCGATATTCGACGAAACGCGTAGGGTGTCGCCCGTCAATGCGCGCGCCTTGCGGCGGGTGGATGCCGAAAGCGTCCTGCGCCGCTGGGCCCTCCGCATGAATGGCCGGCTGTCTATCCTCAGGGTGCCCGGGATTTATGCGTCAGATCGTCTGCCGGTCGACCGTTTGCGTCAGCAAACACCGGCGCTGACACCGGATGACGATGTCTATACCAACCATATTCACGCCGATGATCTAGCCAGCATCATTGCACTGGCGATGTTTCGCGCCGCGCCGCAACGGGTTTATCACACGGTCGATGATTCGGATCTGAAGATGGGGGCGTATTTTGATCTGGTGGCGGACCGTTTTGGTCTGCCGCATCCGCCACGCTTGCCGCGTGCGCAACTGGCCACGCAGGTGTCCCCGATGCTGCTGTCGTTCATGTCCGAATCACGGCGCCTAAAAAATGAACGCATGAAAGCCGAGCTGGGCGTGCGCCTGCGTTGGCCGACTGTTAGTGATCTTCTGGCGAGCCTGCCAGCACCGCCGACTTGATGCCATTCACCCAGGAGCGGGCGGGCAGGCGGGTGATATCTCGGATGACAGCAGCACGCTCATAGAGATCCGCAAAATCCAGCGCCGGCAGATTTTTGAATCCTATTGCCACCACATTCCCTTCATGGACTTCGGGCAGTGAAATCACCGCGTCGAATGCGGGCAACATGGCCTGTATGTTTTTGCGATAGCTTGGATGGTCGCCAAATAAGTTGACTGTGACAATGCCATGACGACTGAGACAGGCCGCACAGGCGCGATAAAACGCCGGTGAATCCAGTACGGGGCCGCGTGCGGTGGCGTCATATAAATCGACCTGCAGCACATCGATACGGCCATGATTGGCGCGATCATTCACAAATTCATCCGCATCCATCGCCAGCACTGACAGCCTGTCATCTTCAGGTGGCAGCTTGAACATCGACTGGCAGACATCAATCACGGACGGATTGAGTTCCACCGCAGTCACGCGCGAAGACAGGTAATTGCGGTAACAAAATTTGGTCAGTGCCGCCGTGCCCAGCCCCAGCTGCACGATATGCGCAGGCTGATCGATGAAGAGCATCCAGGCCATCATCTGCTGCGCATACTCGAGTTCGATCCAGTCCGGCTTACGCAGTCGCATCGCGCCCTGTATCCACTCGGTACCAAAATGCAGATAGCGCACGCCATCGCTTTCTGACAGCGTCACCGGTGCGAATTTAGGTCGGCGGCCGTTGCGGGCGGTGGCCTGTGAGGCCGTAGGTTTTGATGGCTTACGGGGCATGAGCACGAAATCAAGTTAATCAGTTAATGCACACCACTGTACTAGTTTTTGCTCGAAGGACCGCTGAGCATCAGCCCGTATTGCTGGCGCAAGGCCGGTCAGCAGGGGCAAGCTTGCCAAAATAGGCCGCACATTGGAAGGAGGTCGCGCCACCCGCGCACGGTAGAATCGCCATCATTAATAAGAACAAAAGGAGACAGATCATGAACCAACCCATCATGCTGGTGACTGGCGGCAGCCGTGGCATCGGCGCTGCGACAGCGATCATCGGTGCTGCACGCGGTTATCGCATTGCCCTGACTTACCAGAGCCAGTCAGCCGCCGCCGATGCGGTGGTGCAAACCATACGCGAAGCGGGTGGCACGGCGATGGCGATGCAGGCCGATGTCGGCGTCGAGGCCGATGTGCTGAAGGTCTTCAAAACTATTGACGAGCAGTGGGGCAAGCTGGACGTCCTGGTCAACAACGCCGGCATGCTAGAAAAGCAAATGCGGCTGGATCAGATGGATGTCGCCCGCTGGCAGCGCGTACTGAATGCGAATGTGATCGGCAGTTTTTTATGTGCACGCGAAGCGGTACTTCGCATGTCGACGCATCATGGTGGCAAGGGCGGTAGCATCGTGAATCTGTCTTCAGCGGCAGCGCGGCTCGGTTCGCCGAATGAGTTCATCGACTATGCCGCCTCCAAAGGCGCGGTGGACACCATGACCTTTGGTCTCGCCAAAGAGGTCGCCGCCGAAGGCATCCGCGTCAATGCAGTACGGCCCGGTCTGATTTACACCGATATTCACACCAGCGCGGGTGAACCCGGACGCGTCGAGCGCGCGAAAGATGCGGTGCCCATGAAACGTGGCGGCACTGCGGAAGAGGTGGCTGAGGCGGTGTTGTGGTTGGCGTCAGAACAATCGTCTTATGTGACGGGTACGCTGATTGATGTGACAGGTGGGCGCTAGTTCCCGCCCCACTGAATCGCCAGGATGCTAATTGCAAATAGGGGCCGCGTATCGCACGGAATACTCAATGCCATGGCCTGGTACAGGTTCTACACACACGCTGTTGTAATACCTGAAAACTTTGTACCATCCGCACGAAAAAAAGGGAACTAAATCCCGGACTCTAGGCACGTAAGTCTTGCCGTCTGATGGTTGCGACTAGGTGGGCGGCGCCCCTTCATTGAACGCGCCCAAAGAGAGACCGTCATGTCAAACCGCATACCTTCTAAGCCACGCCATCAATCGCAATCCGAGACAGATACAGATACCGAAACGAGCAGCCGGGTCAGCTCACCTTCATCCAGTGGACAAAGCAGCGCTTCAGAGGACGGTTCAGAAAAGTCAGTGCAGACGCCTGTCATGAAGACGCGTCAACCTAGTGATGAGGCGTCGACAACGCCAGCCACGCACAACCCCAACAGCAGCGCACCACCCCAAGCCGCGATGACATCGTCACCACCGAGCGTAAAAAACAGGCAGACCGTAGACCAAAAAAGAGCGCGGTACGGTCAGGCTCGTAATTTGCCGGCTTATCACCGCTACACCGATATAAATAAAATAAAAACGACAAAGCAAAGTGGCGCGGCAGCTATCCAGCATGCACCTGAGCACAACGCTGTATTTGAAAAATATTCCAGCGCAGTGAGAGACGGTAAGCTTTATTCAAACAGTGTGCGTCTAAAGAATTTTACGGGAGATCTTGCAGCCTGGTTGCGCACCTCTCCAGATTATTTACTAGAGCTTTTTCTCTTGGTGTTTGAGGAGAATAGCAGTGATTTTGCATTATTAGCAGAAGCCTTAGGAGGCAACACAACTCTCATCAAGCTTGAAGTTATTGGTTATCTTGGCGAAGTGGGCGCAGCAGCGATAGCGGATGCATTGAGAGTCAATACAACCCTCACCGAGCTTAACCTTCGTGGCAATGATGTCGGCGAGGAAGGCGCAAAAGCACTGGCTGATGCTCTGAAAGTCAATACAACCCTTACCGAGCTTGACATTAGCTGTGACTATATGGGTGATGAAGGCGCAAAAGCACTGGCGGATGCCTTGAAAATCAATAAAACCGTCACCAAGCTGATACTTTTTGCCTATAACATCACCGAAGAAGGCGAAAAAGCGCTGTTGGAAGCTTTGCGTGTCAATGAAACGCTGACTAGTTTAAGCTTCAGCTGTACTGAGGGGGGAATGGACATACAAGCACGTGATCTGTTGGAAAGAAATAAACAACTCAAGCGACTCAAGCTTATGCCATACGCCCAAGCAAGCCTTGACCTGCTCGTGCGGCACAGCCCTGCGCTTAAGGATATGAACTTTCCTACCGATGTATTACCTTTGTTAGCTGAGCAGTTATCCAACGAGGCTCTGGTGGTTTTTGAGCAAGAATGGAAAGATGCTTTTCGTGCACCACCCCCTCCAGTCATCACCACGACCACCAACGCGACCGTTACAACGACCACCACCACAACGACTGACGCGACTATCCCGACCACGCTGGTCACTTCACCCGCAGCGACCGCCACAAGTCCGGCTTCGGTACCGCCGCTCAGTACTCAGCCAACGGCTACTGCGGCCGATATCAAAGCGCTGCTTAATGATCCCAATCCGGTTGTCGCCTTATCGCGTTGGATAGACGGACAGGCGAATCTGGTAGCCGCACTCAACTGGGTTGACCCTTCCAACGGCTACACCTTGCTGCATTACGCGGTGGACGCGGAAGCGGGCGCTGTTATACGAAACCTACTGGCGCGCGGCATTGACCGCACAAGAGCCGATCAGACCAACCAGACAGCAGCGCAACTGGCGCAACAACGTGCGGAGTCAAGCTCCAGTTCGGCGGTGGCGGCTATTGCAGCGTTGTTTAAATAAGTGGAAGGTAATCTGACTTTTGCGCAACCCACATTGTGAATAGGGGCGATGAAAATATCGCAGCCGGGTGAAGGTGATTTGCCGGGCGCTTGGCAGGTTCTATCGCCCCGCTACCCGGTAGGATTTGATCAAAGCTTGTCCAGCCCCGCCCGTTTCTGCATTTCAGCAAGTGCTTCGCGGCGCTCGCTGTAGCGGTCCACCAGATAGTCCGATGCATCACGCGTCATCAGCGTGAATTTCATCAGCTCTTCCATCACATCCACCAGACGATCGTAGTAGCTGGAAGCTTTCATGCGGCCGGCCTCATCAAATTCCTTGTAAGCCATCGCGACCGATGACTGATTTGGAATCGTGATCATGCGCATCCAGCGGCCGAGCACGCGCATTTGGTTGACGGCGTTGAAGGATTGCGATCCGCCGCAGACCTGCATCACTGCCAGCGTCTTGCCTTGTGTGGGTCGTATCGCGCCCAAGGCCAGTGGTATCCAGTCGATCTGTGATTTCATGATGCCGGTCATCGCGCCATGTCGTTCTGGTGATGACCAGACCATGCCCTCGGCCCAGGTGCAGAGTTCGCGAAGTTCAATAACTTTGGGATGCGACTCGGGTGCATCATCCGGTAGGGGTAAACCCGAGGGATTGAACATCCGTGTTTCCGCACCCATGGCCTGCAATAGCCGTGCGGCTTCTTCGGCCATCAGTCGGCTGAAAGAGCGCTCGCGCAGTGAGCCGTACAGCAGCAGAATGCGCGGCGCGTGGGTGGATCGCTGTGCCGGAAACAATTTTGTTGTGTCCGGGGTTTGGAAACATTCGTTATCCAGTTGGGGCAGGTCGTTATTCATCAAACTATTTTTATTTTAGCGACATGCCCAGCAGCATATCGTTGAGTTTTTTTACAAACCCGGCCGGGTCTGCCAATTGTCCGCCTTCGGCCAGCATTGCCTGATCAAACAGGATGCTGCTCCAATCGTCGAACTTGGTTTCCTCATACTTGAGTCGCTGCACCAGCGGGTGATGGGGATTGATCTCCAGCACAGGCTTGGTGTCTGGCGCGCTCTGGCCGGATGCTTTCAGCATGCGCAAGAGATTACCAGAGAGTTCATGTTCGTCCGCCACGAGGCAGGCTGGTGAATCAGTCAGACGGAAGGTCACGCGCACATCTTTGGCTTTGTCGGCGAGTGCGGTTTTCATTTTGCCGATGAGTTCTTTGAAGTCGGTTTCGGTTTCTTCTTTCTGTTTTTTCTCGGCCTCGTCTTCAAGCTTGCCGAGATCGAGATCGCCCTTGGCGACCGACACGAGGGTCTTGCCATCGAATTCGGTCAGGAAGGACAGCATCCATTCATCCACACGATCCGTCAGCAACAGAACTTCCACGCCTTTCTTGCGGAAGATTTCCAGATGCGGACTGTTCTTCGCTGCAGTCCAACTGTCCGCAGTGACGTAATAAATCTTGTCCTGACCTTCTTTCATTCGCGCGACGTAGTCGGCAAATGAAACGCTCTGCACATCGGTGTCATTGTGGGTGCTGGCAAAACGCAGCAGTTTGGCGATGCGGTCCTTGTTGGTCGCGTCTTCGCCAGCGCCTTCTTTGAGCACTTGGCCAAACTCTTTCCAGAAGCTTGCGTACTTGTCTTTTTTGTCCTGCTCGTCAGCGTTTGCGAGTTCTTCTAGCATGCCGAGTACGCGCTTGGTGGAGCCTTCGCGAATGACTTTGACGTCGCGTGACTCTTGCAGGATTTCGCGCGAAACATTCAGCGGCAGGTCATTAGAGTCGATCACGCCTTTCACAAAACGCAGATACACCGGCATCAGCTGCTCGGCGTCATCCATGATGAACACGCGCTTTACATACAGCTTGATACCGCCGCGCTTGTTACGGTCCCATAGATCAAACGGTGCATGGGTGGGAATGTAGAGCAGCTGCGTGTATTCGCTGCGGCCCTCAACGCGGTTGTGCGTCCAAGCGAGGGGTTCCTGATAATCATGCGAAACGTGTTTGTAGAATTCGGTGTACTGCTCGTCAGTGATATCAGATTTACTGCGTGCCCAAAGTGCGCTGGCCTGATTGACAGTCTCGAGTTCATCGCGGACGACCATTTCTTTTTTCTCTTCATCCCATTCTTCTTTTTGCATGCGAATAGGGAGTGCGATGTGGTCAGAATATTTACGGATCACCGAACGCAGCTGCCAGGCCGACAGAAATTCATCTTCGCCCTCACGCAGATGCAGGGTGATACGTGTGCCGCGCTTTTCCTGGGTGATCGTTTCGACGGTGAATTCACCTTCACCCGCAGATTCCCAGCGCACGCCCTGATCGGCGGGTAAGCCGGCGCGGCGGGATTCGACGGTTATCTTGTCGGCGATGATGAAGCCGGAATAAAAACCGACGCCAAACTGACCGATCAGTGCCGCGTCTTTTTGCTGATCGCCGGAGAGTCGCGAGAAAAATTCTTTGGTGCCGGATTTGGCAATCGTGCCTAGATGGTCGATTGCTTCTTGTTGTGACAGACCGATGCCATTGTCGGTAATCGTGATCGTGCGCGCTGTTTTGTCAAAGGCGACATCAATGCACAGTTCGCTGTCGCTCTCGAAGAGCGCCGCATCGTTGATCGCTTCGAAGCGCAGCTTGTCGGCGGCATCGGAGGCGTTCGAGATCAGCTCGCGCAGGAAAATTTCCTTGTTCGAATACAGCGAGTGAATCATCAGCTGCAGCAGCTGTTTGACTTCGGCTTGAAAGCCCAGGATTTGCTTATCGGGTGCGCCCATGGTGTCCTCTGTTAACAAAATTGGCATAAAAATTACGTAAGTGGACGTGATTTTGGGGCGGGAAGGGGAATTTCAAGTCTGTCGCGAATTCGCCATCGTCTTTTTTTGTGGTTGATCGGGGCGGACGCTGACCCTACAATCCCGCCCACTGCCTGTCTTGTAAGCCGCTCTTCCATTCACCTTTTTATTCGCCCAAAGCCAAGGAATCCCATGACCATTGCCTCCCGTCTTACCGCCCTCGGTATCACCCTCCCACCCGTGGCTGCGCCGGCTGCCGCCTATGTGATGTACGTCCGCACGGGCAATACCTTGTTCATTTCTGGTCATATTGCCAAAAAAGATGGCAAGCCCTGGGTCGGTCAGCTCGGGCGCGACATGAGCACTGAGCAGGGCAAAGAAGCCGCTCGTGCCGTGGCCGTGGATCTGATGGCAACGCTTAATGCTGCGTGCGACGGTGATTTGTCGCGAGTGACGCGTATCGTCAAGCTGGTCAGTCTTGTGAATTCAACGGCGGATTTCACTGAACATCATCTGGTAACCAATGGCGCATCGGAATTGCTGGGTGAAGTGTTTGGTGACGTAGGCAAGCATGCCCGCTCGGCGTTTGGTGTGGCGCAGCTGCCCTTGGGCGCCTGTGTAGAGATTGAAATGGTGGCTGAGATCGCTTGATTGACTGGAAGCGTTTCAGTTTTCTGAAATCAGGTGTCGGCCAGTGCGCTGCGCGCTGCAAAGCGGTGACTGAATTCATCGCGCACCGCATGCACGGTCGCCTGTTCTTGTTGCAGGGTCGCTGCTACATACTGATCCGAGGCGGATAGGGCTTGCTGGTAAATGCTGCTGCAGAGGGCATAGGCTGTTTCGCCTGGCCAGCCGTCACCAAGCAAGGCTTGCGGCAGCTGCGGGTCATGCAACTGCACGCGCCGGTACGCATGAATAAGTAATGTGCGTATGACAAAGGCCTGTTCGGGATCGATCTCTGCGGCCTGATCTTGCAATCCCAGCAATGGGTCGAATCGCCGGATGAATTGTCCGTAAGATTTACTGATTTCCCTGAGTGGCCAGAGTTGATGGGCGAGCGTAGTCAGCGACAGCGCGCCCACTACAGTTTGGTCGGCCGCCGACAGCAAGAGCACTTTGTTTCGAGTGCCGGTGCGGCTCAACATTTCCGTCAGTGCTTCGGCTTTGTCGCCGGGGTATGCGAACACGCCGCTGCTAAGTAGCGCGAAGCCTTCCCATAGCAGTTCTTTTTTCAGCGCGTTTTTTTGCGGGGCACTGAGCTGATCCGACATCATCATCAGTAAAGTCCACTGATCATCCCAATCCCGCGAAGGCGACGCATAGACCCGTTGATGCGCACGCAGAAATCGTTTTTCGCCTTGCGCGCTGAGCCGGTATTGGCTGCGGCGACCGCTGCGACTCGCTTCCAGCCAGCCTTCCTCGACTAAGCGAAACACGCTGGTGCGTACCGCGCGCTCGCTGATGCCGAATGGCGCTAGCAGCGAGATCAGGCTGCCCAGCCACACCGCACCACCGCGTGGGGCGAGCGCGTCGCCAAACACGGTCATCACCAAGGACTTGGCACGGGGCGGATCCTGTCGCAGCTGGCGGGCAATCCAGGGTCGGCTGAGTGGGGCGGTCATGAGGGGGGGATTTCAAATCATTAAATGATACGGATTTTTGAGATTATGCAGAATTCGCGTATCATAATCTACATCGCAACCCCCGAGACGAGGAGACCGCCTCATGTATGCACAAATGGTCGAGACCGGTCCGCCCGACTGCGCGCGGCCGGCGAGCTGAGCGAGCAGGAACTTGCCTTTCAGGCGCGGATTGATGCCGGTGTCAAGATTGAGCCCAAGGACTGGATGACTGAGGGTTATCGCAAGACCTTGATTCGTCAGATTTCTCAGCATGCGCATTCCGAAATTGTGGGTCAGCTACCCGAGGGGAATTGGGTAACGCGTGCGCCTACGCTCAAGCGCAAAACTATTTTGCTGGCAAAAATTCAAGATGAGGCGGGTCATGGCCTGTATCTCTACAGCGCTGCTGAAACGCTCGGTATATCGCGCGATCAGATGACGACTGATCTTTTGTCAGGCAAGGCTAAGTACTCCAGTATTTTCAATTACCCCACGCTCACTTGGGCTGATGTCGGCATGATCGGCTGGCTGGTCGATGGTGCGGCGATCATTAATCAAATTCCTTTGTGTCGTTGTTCTTATGGGCCCTATGCGCGCGCGATGATTCGTGTTTGCAAAGAAGAAGCCTTTCATGCACGCCAAGGTTATGACTTATTGATGTCTCTGTGCAAAGGCACGGCAGAGCAAAAGGAAATGGCGCAGGATGCGCTGAATCGCTGGTGGTGGCCTGCGCTGATGATGTTTGGTCCGCCTGATCAGGAGTCAGTCAACAGCGCGCAGTCAGCGCAGTGGAAGATCAAGCTGTTTTCCAATGACGAGCTGCGTCAGCGTATGGCAGATCAGTGCGTGCCGCAGGCAGAGTATCTGGGGCTGACTATTCCTGATCCCGATTTGAAATGGAATGCTGAGCGCGGTCATTATGATTTTGGTGCCATTGACTGGTCGGAATTTTACGAGGTCTTGAAAGGTAACGGCCCTTGCAATCGCGAGCGGCTGGCAGCCCGCAACAAGGCCTGGGATGATGGTGCGTGGTTTCGTGAAGGCTTGCAGGCGCATGCGGACAAGCACGCGCAGCGCCGTCCACCCAAAGTAGCCTGAGGAGTCATCGGTGAGTAAAGAATGGCCTTTGTGGGAAATTTTCATACGCAGTCAGCACGGACTGTCGCACAAGCATGTCGGTAGCCTGCATGCGCCGGATGCGGAAATGGCGATCAACAATGCGCGTGATGTGTACACCCGACGCAATGAGGGTGTTTCTATCTGGGTAGTGCCATCGGAAGATATCGTTGCCAGTACACCGACCGAGCGTGGTGAGTTGTTCGAGCCCTCCAATAGCAAGGTCTATCGTCATCCAACCTTTTTCGTCATTCCCGACGAAGTCGGCAATCTCTGAACGATCACTGCATGGATAGCGAAAAATTCACCTGGCTGCTGCGCAATGGCGACAACGCGCTCGTCCTGTCGCAGCGACTCTCGGAATGGTGCGGCAAGGGGCCGGCGCTTGAAGAGGATATGGCGCTCACGAACACGGCGCTTGATCTACTGGGACAAGCGACCTTGTGGCTATCTTACGCGGGTGAAGTCGAAGGTGCGGCGCGCGATGAAGATCAGTTAGCCTTTCTGCGTGATGCGCCGCAATTTCGTAATGTGCTGCTGGTCGAACAGCCTAATCGTGACTATGCCGACACCCTGATGCGGCAGTTTTATTTCGATGTCTGGCATTACGAATGGTTGCAAGCACTGAAAGCATCTAGCGATGAGCGTGTGGCATCGATTGCAGAAAAATCAGTCAATGAAGTGAGGTACCACCTGCGCCGTAGTACAGATCTGCTGGTGCGCCTGGGTGATGGCTCTGCTGAAAGCCATCGCCGCATACAGTCAGCGGCTGATCAATGGTGGTCCTATACCGGCGAACTTTTTTCATGCGATGCGATTGATCAGGCGATGTCTGAGCGCGGCATTGCGCCCTTGCCAGAAACGCTGCATGCAAAATGGATGTCGCATCTCACGCAAAGCTTCGCTGCGGCCACGCTGACCTTGCCGCCAGTAGAAGCGTGGATGCACAGTGGCGGCAAGCAGGGTCGGCATTCTGAACATTTGGGTTATATGCTCGCCGAGATGCAGTTCTTGCAGCGCGCCTATCCCGGAGCGAAATGGTGAAGGCGAGTGACGATCAGCTGTGGCAATGGCTGTCGCAAGTCGCTGATCCCGAGATACCGGTGATTTCGGTGGTGGATCTGGGTATTGTTCGTGGTTGGCAGTGGCTGGATGATGAGCGGCTGGAAGTGATGATTACGCCCACCTATTCCGGTTGCCCGGCAATGCAGGCGATTGCGGATGACATACGCAGCGCGCTGACGCAGCATGGCTTGAGTGAGGTCACGATTGCGACGCAACTCTCACCTGCTTGGACGACGGACTGGATGAGCGAATCTGGCAAGGAGAAACTGCGTGGCTATGGCATCGCACCACCAGCGCAGCGGGCGAGTGAACTGGTCGCTGAAAACATCATTGATATCTCAGCGATGTTCAATCGTGATGCACCTGCGATTGCTTGTCCTCAATGCGGTTCATCGCACACACGGCTGATCAGCCAGTTTGGTTCCACGGCCTGCAAGGCCTTGTATCGCTGCACGGAATGTCTCGAGCCTTTTGATTATTTCAAGCCGCACTGATGAGCCACTTTCATTCATTGTCTATAGATCGTGTGCAGCAGGACACGCGCGACGCGATCATCGTCAGTCTGCATCTGCCGGATGAACTGCGTTCTGCGTTTGCGTATCAGCAAGGTCAGTATCTGACCTTGCGCGCCATGATTGACGGTGAAGACGTGCGGCGCTCTTATTCACTGTGTTCGGCAGTGCAGGATGAGCAGCTGCAAATCGCTATCAAAAAAGTCAGTGGGGGTGTTTTTTCTAGCTGGGCACATGCGCATCTCAAAGCGGGCATGACGCTTGATGTTATGCCGCCGATGGGAAATTTTCAGGTGCCATTGCAGCCAGCGCAGTCGCGTCACTATCTGGCCTTTGCAGCCGGCAGTGGTATCACGCCGATCTACTCGATTATCAAGACCAGTTTGCTGACCGAGCCACACAGTCGCGTGACGCTGGTGTATGGCAACCGCG
>CANKWG010000040.1 GCA_947487325.1 Oxalobacteraceae bacterium
GACCAAGCGCATGGCCGAACAATTGACGGAATTTTTGAGTGATAACGGTGTTGCGGTTCGCTACCTGCACAGTGATATTGATACCGTCGAGCGTGTGGAGATCATTCGCGATCTGCGGCTCGGTACCTTCGACGTACTGGTCGGTATCAATCTCTTGCGCGAAGGTCTAGATATCCCTGAGGTGTCGCTGGTGGCTATTCTGGATTCAGACAAAGAAGGCTTTTTGCGTTCCGAGCGCAGTTTGATTCAGACGATTGGGCGTGCCGCCCGAAACATCAACGGCACCGCGATTCTTTATGCAGACAGGATTACGGATTCCATGCGTCGAGCGATGGACGAAACTGAACGCCGCCGCAACAAACAGATAGCGTTCAATACCGAAAATAACATTACCCCTATGGGTATCAAGAAGCAGATTCGGGATCTGATTGATGGGGTCTACAAAATCGATGAGGCACGCCAGGAACTGATGGCCGCGCAGGAGCAGGCGAAGTACGAAGCCATGAGTGAGAAACAGGTCAGCAAAGAAATCAAGCGACTAGAGAAGCTGATGATGGATCACTCGAAGAATCTAGAGTTCGAGAAGGCGGCGCAGGTGAGGGACCAGCTGCAATTACTGAAAGAGCAGTTATTCGGTGCATCGGGTTCGGATAATGTGACGTCCATCACAGGAAAATAAAAAGAGCGGGAGAGTTCCCGCTCTTTTTCGTTCATTCGCAAATAGTTACTTATTCAACGGCAGTGATTTAGTTAGGGATGTCGACGACCACGTCATTGAATTTTGAATTTGTCACTGGATTATTGTTTCCCGCGTCATTCATTTCGCCTGAGTAGCTGCTCTCTTCGGTTGTTGTGCTGACCTCTCTTAGAATTGCAGGGGTCGTGACGGTAGCGTATGTTCTGGCGCCAACGGTCATCTGGTGGTCTGTCATTTGTCGAGGCACTGGTCCAGGTTTTGGACTGTCGTCATGATTGTTCTTTTCGTCTAATTTTTTATCTTTGCGTGTGCAAATGCTCGCGACGCCGCAGACTGCTGTCAACGCAGAGAAAAATGCAGTAGCTGCTCCGCCCAACGCTAGTCCGGTCCGAGAATTAACTTTCTCTGTATCCTCGACCCGTATGTATTGAAAATTCAGGCTGCCACCGTGAGCGAGTTGCCAGGATATATAGCTGTCTAGTTGCGCCGGAGTCAGGTAGACCCGTGTCGCTTTGTTTTTTTGTAGAGCATTGTGGATTTCGGTGTTGATTTTTTCGGGGTTGGCGGCTGTATCACCGCTAAGATATGATCGGACTTGGAGTTGTTGTGATGGGTAGCCTGAAACCAGCGTCTTTGCTGATGACAAGTATTGGTCGCTGCAGATAATAAATTCTGGCGTGTCCGCGAGGCAGACTGTATCTGGGTCGCCAAAACCAACGAATTCATAAGTCAGCTTGCCAGATTTCCCCACTGCAGCCAAGTAACTACTAACGCTCGATCCAGATTCACAGTTTTGTGCGTCCATCAAAGTTCGTACAGCTGCATGCGTTTTTATTTCACTTGAGGTATCACGTGGTGTAATCGAAGGCCATTGATCTGTGGCTTCTGAATTGTGTGATTTTTGAACCATTTTCGGCGCTTTGTTATCTTCCCCCCGTGCACTTGATTTATTGATGTCGATATCCGAATTACCTTTGACAGACTTCAGGTAGCGGGCGGCTATTTGCTCTCGAGTCAACTTTGGGCGGTCCGTATGAACTGCGCCTGGTAAAGGAATGTTTGCCGGCGTGGTGACATAAGATTGCAGAGCAACGTAAGCTTTGTGTGTATTGTCTTGTATGTTGGCAAGCATGATGGAGACTCCTGTTAAGTTTTGATGGCTTATTTAAGCCGGACGATATGTGGGTTGTTTTGTGTAAAAGTTCATTTTTTAAGCCGGATCACTCTTGTTGAAAGCATCGTTTGACAGAAGATAAAATGATGTTTTGATCCGTGTGTTTATTACCTGCTTGTGATTCCTTCTCAGTTCTCTTCCGCTACTGCACTCGCCGCCTACTCATGGCAGCCTTTACTGTTGAAAGGCTTGGATGCGATGCATGCTGTCGATCCAGCGTATTTGTCTGTGCTGGCAAATGACAACTTTCTTCCTAGTCAGGGCCGTCTCTTCGCTGCCTTCTCTCAGCCTTTGGATGAAGTTCGTTATGTGCTGGTGGGCGAGGGGCCTTATCCCCGTGAATCTAGTGCGACGGGGGTCTGCTTTATGGATGGCGCGGTCAACGAACTTTGGTCCGCTCAGGGTTTATCCAAGCCCGTTAATCGCGCGACCTCGCTACGAAATTTCGTGAAGATGTTGATGGTGGCTGATGGGTTGCTCGCGCCAGAGAGTACCGGTGGCGAGTCGGTTGCCGTGGTGTCCGCGCAGGCGATGTCGCCAGGGTCGGGTTTTATTCAGACCTTGCCCGATCTGCAGAATAATCTGACCGACCATGGGTTTCTCTTATTGAACGCCGCGCTGGTGTACCGCCCCGATGTGCCGCCCGTCAAGGATGCGAAGGCTTGGCGCCCATTGCTGGAGGTCGTGCTCGAAGCGCTGGCCGACCGACCCGGTTTGCCGCCGCCAACCCTGGTCTTGTGGGGCCGGATCGCGCAGTGGCTGGAGGATCTGCCGGTTGTCGATCGTTTTCCCAGATTGGCGGCTGAACACCCGTATAACCTCTCTTTTATCCAAAACCGGACGATGCAGGATCTGTTCGGACCGATGCACTTGTTGCGCGCAAGGCGAACATTGCCGAAGTAACATCGTAATTCAGCACCCTCTAGAATATTTCTATTAATACAACGCCTCAATTAGTTCCCCCTTCCGTCAATACCTGACAATTCCAGTCGGCTTTGCTATACTCGACCAAATCGTTCGGGAATACCGGGCATCCCTTCGCAGCACCGTTCGTTGATTTGGAGTAAGCCAATGCGTCTGACTACCAAAGGTCGTTTTGCCGTCACAGCGATGATTGATCTGGCCATGCGCCAGCATCACGGTCCGGTAACGCTCGCCGGCATCAGCCAGCGACAGGAAATTTCGCTGTCATATCTGGAGCAGCTGTTTGGCAAGCTACGCCGCCATGAAATCGTGGAGTCGGTGCGTGGTCCGGGCGGTGGTTACAACCTGGCGCGCCGTTCTGAAGACATCACGGTGGCTGACATCATCATCGCGGTCGATGAGCCTCTGGATGCGACCCAATGCGGTGGCCAGGAAAATTGCCACGGCGAACGTGAGGCGTCCGGTGCGCGCTGCATGACCCATGATTGGTGGGCGACGCTCAACGCCAAGATGGTCGATTACCTGGATTCGGTTTCGCTCAAGGATCTGGTGAACCAGCAAAAAGAGAAGGCCGTAGAACAAAAACCCGTCGTCGTGATGCAGCGCTCGCATCAGGCAGCCTGATTTAACGGAGTAAAAAGATGAACGCACCGCTAGACCAATCCCTGTTGGAAAGCCTGAAGGCTCCGCATTTCCCTATCTATATGGATTACTCGGCGACCACGCCGGTTGATCCGCGCGTCGCCGACAAGATGATTCCTTATCTGCGCGAGCAGTTTGGTAATCCCGCCTCGCGCAGCCATATGTACGGCTGGTCCGCTGAAAAGGCGGTCGAGGAAGCGCGTGAAGAGGTGGCCAAGTTGGTGAACGCCGATCCGCGCGAAATCATCTGGACGTCTGGTGCGACTGAGGGTAACAACCTCGCGATCAAAGGCGCTGCACATTTTTATCAGACCAAAGGTAAGCACATCATCACGGTAAAGACCGAGCACAAAGCCGTGCTCGATACCGTGCGTGAGTTGGAGCGTCAGGGATTCGAAGCCACCTATCTGCAACCTGGTGATGATGGCCTGATCACAGTGCAGCAGCTGGCAGAAGCGATTCGTCCGGATACGATTCTGGTGTCTGTGATGTGGGTGAATAATGAAATTGGTGTCATTCAGCCGATCGATGAGATTGGCGAGCTGTGCCGCAGCAAGGGCATTATTTTTCATTCCGATGCAGCGCAGGCAACCGGCAAGACACCGATTGATCTGGAAAAAACCAAGGTTGATCTCGTGACTTTCACCGCGCACAAGAGCTACGGCCCGAAAGGCATCGGCGCCATGTATGTACGCCGCAAGCCGCGTGTGCGACTCGAAGCACAAATGCACGGCGGTGGTCATGAGCGTGGTTTGCGCTCGGGCACACTGGCCACGCATCAGATCGTTGGCATGGGTGAGGCTTTCCGCATCGCCCGCGAAGAGATGGCTACCGAAATCCCACGTATCCGTGCGCTGCGTGATCGTCTCGCTGCGGGTCTGGGCAAGATCGAAGAAGTCTATGTGAATGGCGATATGGCACACCGCGTGCCGCATAACCTGAACATAAGCTTCAACTATGTCGAAGGTGAATCGCTGATCATGGCAATCAAGGATATCGCGGTGTCTTCCGGGTCAGCGTGTACATCAGCCAGTCTCGAGCCATCGTATGTATTGCGTGCGCTGGGTCGTAGCGATGAGTTGGCGCACAGCTCGATTCGTTTCACCTTCGGACGTTTCACGACCGAGGAAGATGTGGATTTTGCGATCGATCTGCTGACTAAAAAAGTCCACAAGCTGCGCGAACTCTCGCCGCTGTGGGATATGTACAAGGACGGGATCGATATCAGTTCGATCCAGTGGGCAGCACACTAAAATTTTTTCAGGAGTCAGACCATGGCCTATTCAGACAAAGTACTTGATCACTACGAAAATCCCCGCAATGTCGGCGCTTTTGACAAGGGCGATGAGACCATTGGCACCGGCATGGTCGGTGCGCCAGCTTGCGGCGACGTGATGAAACTGCAGATCAAGGTCGGCGCTGACGGCGTGATCGAAGATGCCAAGTTCAAGACGTATGGCTGCGGATCCGCGATTGCTTCATCGTCGCTGGTGACCGAGTGGGTTAAGGGCAAAACACTGGATCAGGCACTGTCCATCAAGAATACGCAGATTGCTGAAGAGCTGGCGCTGCCACCCGTGAAAATTCACTGCTCGATTCTGGCTGAAGACGCAATCAAAGCAGCAGTGGCCGATTACAAAGCGCGTCACGGCGAGGAACAGAAGGTCGCCTGAGATGGCGACGAATCCCGGTATTTTCCGGGGTGAGATTTTGAAGTGGGAAGAGAATTATCATGATCACTCTGACTGAAAAAGCAGCGAAGCATGTCTCTCGCTATATTGAAAAGCGGGGTAAAGGGATAGGTCTGCGCTTTGGTGTGCGCACTACTGGTTGCTCGGGCCTGGCCTATAAGCTCGAGTATGTGGATGAGAGCGAAACAGAAGATCAGATCTTTGAATCTCACGGTATCAAGGTATTTGTTGATCCGAAGAGTCTGCCCTATATCGACGGTACCGAACTCGATTTTGCGCGCGAAGGTCTGAACGAAGGCTTCAAGTTCTACAACCCGAATGTAAAAAATGAATGCGGTTGCGGCGAAAGCTTCACCATTTGATCAGTAATGCCGATGTTCAAGAGGCCTGTTGCAGCATGACAGGCTTTTCTTTTTAGAAGCGTATGGACAATCATTTCGATCTGTTTCAGATGCCAGCCTGTTTCGCGATTGATGCTGCGCAGTTGGATGCTGCCTACCGCGAACTGCAGGGTCGTGTGCATCCGGACAAATTTGCCGCTGCCAGCGATGCCGAAAAGCGCGTCGCTATGCAATGGGCAACGCGTGCCAATGAGGCTTACAAGACACTAAAAAATCCACTGCGTCGCGCGGCCTACCTTTGCGAATTGCATGGGGTCGATCTGGGTATCGAATCGAATACCACGATGCCAATGACATTTCTGATGCAGCAAATGGAATGGCGCGAATCACTCGACGAAGCCCGCAGCGAACGCGATACGGCCCGGCTCGAAGCGCTGGAGCAGGCGCTGAACGAGGCGCGTCGCCAAGCCGTCGCGTGCATAGCTGAATTGCTGGAGCAATCGAAATTCAGCGAAGCGGGTGAGCGGGTGCGAGAGCTGATGTTTGTTGAAAAATTTGGCGATGAAGTCGCCAGTACCTTTGAGGCGCTGGAAGCCTGAACCCGTCGCTAACTGATTCCTGAATTTATCTCACCATGGCACTTCTCCAAATCGCCGAACCCGGCATGTCGACTGCACCGCACCAGCATCGGCTTGCGATAGGTATCGATCTTGGTACGACCAATTCTCTGGTGGCGACAGTTCGTCACGGCATACCTGAAGTGCTTGATGACGAGGATGGTCGTGCGCTGTTGCCTTCCATCGTGCGCTACCTGCCAACGGGGTACGCCAATATTGGTTACAGTGCACAGGCCATGCAGACGGTCGATCCCAGAAATACCATTGTGTCGGCCAAGCGCTTCATGGGGCGCGGCTTGAAAGATATCGCGCATGCGGAAAACATGCCCTATGACTTTATCGATGCGCCGGGCATGGTCCAGATTCGAACTGCTGCCGGCACAAAAAGTCCGGTCGAAATCTCGGCGGAGATTCTCGCTACGTTGCGTCAACGTGCCGAGGATGCGCTGGGCGATGAACTGGTGGGCGCAGTCATTACCGTGCCCGCGTATTTTGATGATGCACAACGCCAGGCGACTAAGGATGCAGCAAAGCTCGCCGGTTTGAATGTGCTGCGTCTGTTAAATGAACCGACCGCTGCTGCGATTGCCTATGGGCTGGATAACGGTTCGCAGGGTATCTATGCGGTTTACGATTTGGGCGGCGGCACATTCGATATTTCTATCCTCAAGCTGTCCAAAGGTGTATTCGAAGTGCTGGCGACGGGCGGTGATTCGGCGCTGGGTGGCGATGACTTTGACCATCGCTTGTTTTGCTGGATCATCGAGCAGGCGCATCTGGCGCCCCTGTCGGATGAAGATACGCGCTTACTCATGGTCAAGTCGCGCGAGGCAAAGGAAACACTTTCCTCGCACGCCGAGACGCATATCGATGCTGTCCTGAAGTCAGGCGAGGAAGTACACCTCACCATCACCGCGACCGAATTCGTGTCACTGACACAGCATCTGGTTGCCAAGACATTGAGTCCCTGCCGCAAGGCGGCGCGCGATGCCGGACTAAGCGTAGACGAGATAGACGGCGTGGTCTTGGTCGGCGGCGCAACACGCATGCCACACGTACGCAAGGCCGTGGCCGATTTTTTTCAGACACTGCCACTGGCTAATATCGATCCCGACAAAGTGGTCGCGCTGGGCGCAGCAGTGCAGGCCAATCTGCTCGCTGGTAATCGTGCTTCCGGTGACGACTGGTTGCTGCTGGATGTGATTCCCCTGTCGCTGGGTATTGAAACCATGGGTGGTCTGGCCGAAAAAGTCATTCCCCGCAATTCCACGATTCCCTGTGCGCGTGCGCAGGAATTCACAACCTTTAAAGATGGACAGACAGCGATGTCGGTGCATGTGGTGCAGGGCGAGCGTGAACTGGTATCGGATTGCCGCTCACTGGCGCAGTTTGAATTGCGCGGCATTCCACCGATGGCGGCAGGTGCAGCGCGGATTCGCGTGACCTATCAGGTGGATGCGGATGGTTTATTGTCCGTCGCGGCGCGTGAGCTGCATTCAGGCGTTGAGGCTTCGATCGTCGTCAAACCTTCGTACGGTCTGGGGGATGACGAGATCGCTCGTATGTTGCAGGATTCTTTTACATCGGCAGAAGGTGACATGAAACTGCGCGCCTTGCGAGAGGAGCAGGTTGAGGCGGAGCGAATTCTGCTGGCGACGGATTCGGCACTGTCGCAAGATGTTGATTTGCTCAGTGATTCTGAGCGCCGTGAGATTGATGCCTGCATGGCGCGTCTAAGAGAAAGTGCCCAGGGTACCGATCATCATGCGATCAAGGCCGCCGTCGATGCACTGGCAAAGACCACCGAAGATTTTGCTGCAAGACGCATGGATCGCAATGTGCGCGCTGCACTGACAGGAAAGAAACTGGACGAAATCGTTTGAGAAATTGCGGGTCTATTGCTGACTGTCGATCTTGCGAACGCTCCAGCTTGGGTAAAAATTTTTAATTCAGGAAATTCAACGTGCCACAGATTGTCGTTCTACCTCATGAAATTCTGTGCCCGGATGGTGCCGTGTTTGAAGCACCTACCGGTACATCAGTATGCGATGCCTTGCTGGGGCAAGACATTGAAATCGAACATGCCTGCGAAAAATCTTGCGCCTGCACCACCTGTCACGTGGTAGTGAGAGAAGGCTTCTCTTCCCTGAATGAAGCCGAGGAAAGAGAAGAGGATCTGCTCGATATGGCGTGGGGGCTGGAGGCCAATTCGCGACTCTCTTGTCAGGCGCTGGTCGGCACCGAAGATCTGGTTGTCGAGATTCCGAAATACACGATCAATCACGCACGTGAGAATCACTGATGAAATGGACTGACACGATACGCATTGCCGAGGCACTGTGCGATACCCATCCAGACATTGATCCGCTGACTGTACGCTTTACCGACCTTCACCAATGGGTCATGGCGCTGGACGGCTTCGATGACGCACCGGATCGATCCGGAGAAAAAATTCTCGAAGCCATACAGATGGCGTGGATCGACGAGGCGAAATAGCCTTCAAGAGTTACTTTGGCGCTACCTTGACCGATTGCTGAAGCCATTTCGCCGGTGTTTTGTGAGGGTCATCAAAATACCACCGGCCAATCAAAACAGAGATCAGGACTACAGCGGTGAACCCCGCCATGGCAAATCCGACGATCTCCAGGGGATGGAACGGGTCGGTTTCAGGCTGTTTGTTGTACTTCAGAACTCGTTTCTCAGTTTGTATCAGTGCATCGTGGGGTGCCAGCAGGGGTTGCGTGGTTTTGTTCGTGGTCATGGTTTCCTCCTGACCGCATTTATACCCGCTTACAGTCCCGAAAATTACAATTTTGATACTGATTTGAGCTTCATCAAACGACCGTCGGCCCTCTTTGTTTGATCGTGGGTTCACTCCAGCCTTCACCTTGCATCAGATCGAAAGTTAGCTCCCGAAATTGAGAAAAGCCGGCATAGACCGCCATTGAGCAAGCATTTGCCAGATCAGGATGTACCCCAGCTTTTTTCAAACCAAAAAATAGACTGTCCCGACAAGAAATCATCAGATAGCGCAGCATGACTTTCGGTGTGAGTTGCTTACTGATAGGCCACTGAAGACCTTGGTGGGGGCGGGTGGTCTGCTCGCTTGCCTGTAGAAAGTTTGCGTTCGGGTCGCTAACGTATCGTGCAGCCGCTGCATTAGCTGCACCTTTGATGCAGTTTGCCAGTGCACCCACGAGTGCAGGCACGATCAGATTCGTGAATAGGTCTGATTGCAATTCGGCCTGTAGCAACCCACCTGCGACGCTGTTAAGTATGACGCTGGCAATAACATAGGGCAACAAACCCATCATGGCGGTTTTGAATTTTTCCTCAAAAACCATTGCGTCCTTGTTGACTGAAATGCCCACGGTGCTGAGTGTGGCTTTGGTGAGTTCAACAGTCAGTGCCTCAATCAAGACACTAAAATTCCGTGTACTGACGTAGGCATCATGGTTGAGCCAATAAGAGGGGTTCACCAGAAATCCAATGAGGATGGGCGTAGACGCTGCAGTAAACCCTAGTATCTTTATGCCCAGCCTAATGTTTTCGTCGGAGAAGCGCTGGTTTCCTGGTGCTGATTGCGTTACGGCGTCTAGGTTTGTTATTGACGCTGCCTCGATTTCCGGATCAGTTTCCCCATCCGAAACATTGGCACTTCTAGTCGCACTCGATGCAATGGCAGCAACGAGATAGCCACTGGCAATCATGCAAACCGCTGGCATTGATGCGTAACCAGTGATTACACCGCCGGCCACCATGGCGGCGACTGACGCCACACCGACGCCTATCTTTTGTGCCGGGGTGGCGTTACCGATTTGGTGCTGAAGCAACTGTCCCGCGCAAACACCTGCACTGACAGCACCCAGTAAGGCGACAGGCACTGGCGACATTTTCGAATTACTCAGCCCCGTGAACGTTGCTGCGCCACCCAGTCGTCCCAGGGATTGTGAGATGAGTTCTCTTAAGACCTGCGTACCCGAAGTTCTCCAGAGGGGAATTGGTGTGTCTTCCGATGCAGGACGGGAGACAAGTCGGGGTGGATCGGCTGTAGAAGAATCGGCCTTGCCCGATCGTAGTCCGACGGGCGTGTTGTCAATCGTGATTTCTAGTTTGTCTCGCGTAGATGTATTTCCCTGATCATTGAAAATTCGGTCAGTTGTGGATGGGGTCGCGTTTATGCCTGTTTTCGGATTCATCTCGGCATCCGGTTGAAGTTAAATTAATGCCGTTTGAGTAACCACATTTAATTCAGCGTTCCAGAGAATTCGAGCTATTTTTGTTACATATTTGTGACGCTTCCATGACGGTTTTGCGTTTGAACAAAAAAAGCCCCGGAAGTTTTCCGGGGCTTCAGGGTAGTAACGAACCAATCGTTTTTTATTCTTCCCGCCGCAGGTGCGGGAACAGAATCACATCACGAATGTTCGGCGAATCGGTAATCAGCATCATCAGTCGATCAATGCCAATGCCGCAACCACCGGTGGGTGGCATCCCGTATTCCAAGGCACGAATATAGTCGGCGTCGTAGTACATGGCCTCATCGTCGCCGGCCTTTTTGGCAGCGACCTGCGCATGGAAGCGCGCTGCTTGATCTTCTGCGTCATTGAGTTCAGAAAAGCCATTCGCAATTTCACGACCGGTGATAAACAGCTCAAAACGTTCGGTAATCTCGGGCGTTTTATCCGAGGCGCGCGCCAGTGGCGAAACTTCGACCGGGTAATCGGTGATGTAGGTGGGTTCCCAGAGGTGGGGTTCGGCAGTTTCTTCAAACAGCGCGAGTTGCATGCCACCCAAGCCGACGGAAGCGGGTTGTTTGGCGCCGAGACGCATGAGTTCCTTGCGCAGGAACTCGGCATCATTGAGCTGGCTGTCTTTGTAATACGGCGCGAAATGTTTGATCGCACCAAGCACACTCATGCGCTGGAAAGGTTGCGATAGATCGAGCTCGCGGCCGTCATACGTTAGCTTGGCAGTGCCGTGTGCGTCTATTGCCGCCTGACGAATCAGTGATTCGGTGAAATCCATCAGCCATTGATAGTCCACGTAGGCGGCATAGAATTCCATCATGGTGAATTCTGGATTGTGTCGAGGTGACACGCCCTCGTTGCGGAAGTTCCGGTTTACTTCGAACACGCGGTCAAATCCACCGACGACCAATCGCTTGAGGTACAGCTCAGGCGCAATACGCAGGTACATCTGCATGTCCAGCGCATTGTGATGTGTCATAAAGGGTTTGGCTGCCGCGCCGCCCGGAATCACATGCAGCATGGGTGTTTCAACTTCCATGAAATCATGGCTGTCCATGAAACGTCGTATGGAAGCGATCCCTGCTGTACGCGCCTTGAACGTACGGCGCGTTTCTTCACTCATGATCAGATCAACATAGCGCTGCCGATATTTGGTTTCCTGATCGGACAGACCATGAAATTTGTCAGGCAGGGGGCGCAGGGATTTAGTCAGCAATCGAAGCTGACTCACCTTGACCGAAAGTTCGCCGGTCTTGGTCTTGAATAGGGTACCTTCGGCGCCCAAAATATCGCCGATGTCGTAGTGCTTGAAGGATTCATGTAGCTCTTCGCCCACGCCTTCGTTGGAAATGTAGAGCTGAATGCGCCCATCGGCACGAATACCGGAAGCATCCTGCAGTGTCGCAAACGATGCCTTGCCCATCACGCGTTTCAACATCATGCGGCCAGCGACAACGACATGTACGGGTGTTGCTTCTAGCGCCTCGCGCTCGGCCTCACCGTGCTCAATATGAAGGTCAGCAGCCTTGTGCTGCGGACTGAAATCATTCGGGAAGGCGACGCCTTTTTCCCGAATCGCCGACAGCTTGGAGCGCCGCTCGGCAATGATCGAGTTCTCGTCCTGTTCTTCGGTCAAGGCTTCGTGTTTATTGTTCATCATTGTTATACGCCCTGTTTCAGTGATGCTGCAATGAATTCATCCAGGTCGCCGTCAAGGACGGCTTTGGTGTTGCCGGTTTCTACATTCGTCCGCAAGTCTTTGATGCGCGACTGATCCAGCACATACGACCGGATTTGGTGGCCCCAGCCGATATCGGTTTTGGAGTCTTCCAGCTTTTGCTGTTCACTCATGCGCTTGCGCAGCTCAAGCTCATACAGACGAGACTTCAACATCGCCCAGGCTTCATCGCGATTGCGGTGCTGGCTGCGGTCATTTTGACACTGCACCACGATGCCAGTGGGTGTGTGTGTGAGACGAACCGCGGAATCGGTTTTATTGATGTGCTGACCACCGGCACCCGAAGCACGATAGGTATCAACCCGCACATCCGCCGGATTGACTTCGATGCTGATCGAGTCATCAACTTCCGGGTAAACGAAAAGACTGGAAAACGAGGTGTGACGACCATTGGCTGAATCAAACGGAGACTTGCGTACCAGACGGTGCACGCCGGTTTCGGTACGCAGAAAGCCGTAGGCGTGATCGCCTTCCACCTTGATCGTGGCGGTCTTGATGCCGGCGACTTCACCATCGGATTGCTCAAGCAGCTCGGTTTTGAATCCTTTGCGCTCGCAGTAGCGCAGATACTGCCGCAGCAGCATCGATGCCCAGTCCTGCGCCTCGGTGCCGCCGGCGCCGGCCTGAATGTCAATAAAGCAGCTGTTTTTGTCGAGCGGGTTGGAGAACATGCGCCGGAATTCCATGCCTTCGACCTGCTTTTGCAGTTCATGGGCATCGGTTTCTACAGCGACAAGGGTATCGTCATCGTCTTCTGCGCGAGCCATCTCCAGTAAATCGGTGGCATCAAGCAACCCGCTGCGAATATTCGTAAGCGAATCGACAATATTTTCTAGGGATTTTTTTTCTTTGCCCAGATCCTGGGCGCGCTTGGGATCGTCCCAGACCTTGGGATCTTCGAGTTCGGCGTTGACTTGTTCGAGTTTCTCTGACTTCAGATCGAAGTCAAAGATACCTCCGTAAATCTTGCTCACGTGCGTCGAGGTCGGCGATCAGAGCGGTGAGGGCGTTGAGGCGTTCGGCTTCCATGGCGGGCGGGGCTTTCGGTAAAGCCTGAGATTATACCTTTGCCGGGAAGGTCCGTCAGGTCAATGACTCGGCAAATTCCACCATCAGCTGCACCTGTGTGCGGCCGTTGAATTCATTCGCATCCAGCCGGTAGGCGATGCGCGCCCGAGGTGGCAGGCTATCGGCATGATTGAACCAGATCGCATCGAACTGCCGACCTTCGCGTTCGAGCTGCAGTTTCAGGTGGCGTTCTTTGAGCACGCGCTGGTTCATGACTCTGAACTCATCGCAAAATACTGGGTGCGCGAAGCCCTGACCCCAGACCTGTGTCTCGAGCAGTGTGATGAAATCCAAACTGAAGTAAGCAGATTCGAGCGAGCCATCGGTTTCAATAATCTGTTCCAGCGCTGCGCTGGAGAGCCATTCGCGTCCCACCGCCTCGAAAGCCGCTGCAAATTCGGCAAAGTTTTCTTCACGCAGGGACAGACCGGCAGCCATCGCATGGCCGCCAAATTTATCGATGAGTTTGGGGGCGCGCTTGGATACGAGATCGAGTGCATCGCGCAAATGAAAATCTTGTATCCAACGCCCCGATCCCTTGATCATGCCGTTACCGGCCGGGGCG
>CANKWG010000041.1 GCA_947487325.1 Oxalobacteraceae bacterium
AGTTGACATTGCCAGCCTGGTCCTTCGGACCGTGCGGAGAGTGCTTACATTCATCCGCGATCGCCGGAGCAGCCGCCAGTAACGTCGACAGTAGTGCAATACGGGTGAAGCGGATTGGGGATTCCATGTGCATCGTCGTGTCTCCTCGTTATTTATTGGTCACAGCCTGAATAACCATGGTAACTCACGCTCCCACGTAAGACAGGCCACCAACCGGATTTAAACATGGAAACGGGCACCTGTGTCATAGTGATTTGGGTCTCGGTTGCAGGACTTGCGGCCCTGACGGTGGCAATCCCATTGCAACTCTTGCAACCAAAGGGTGGGGCATAAAAACTTCGAGGCTTCACTTGCCGCCTTAGCAACAAGGATGAGGGAGCCAAAATACAAAAACCCGCAAACGGAAAATTTGCGGGCTTTGTTTTATTGGTCTTATTACTGCCCGCCGATGTGCTCGGCCTTAGCCAGCAGTGCCTCCGCCATGCGGATACTGGCGATGTCGATCATGCGACCGTCCAGACTGACGGCACCCTTGCCGGCTTTCGCTGCCTCGTCCATTGCCTGCATGATGCGTCGGGCACGCGTGACTTCTGCCTCGGACGGTGTGTAGACCTGATTCGCCAAATCGATCTGGGACGGATGAATCGCCCATTTGCCCTCATAGCCCAAAACCGCAGCGCGATTCGCCGCAGCCAGATAGCCATCCGGGTCACTGAAATCACCAAACGGGCCATCAATCGGTCGTAAGCCGTAAGCGCGGCAGGCCACCATCATGCGCGTTTGTGCTGCATGCCAAGGATCGGTCCAGAAATATTCGCGATTACCATCGGCGTCACGATCAGTCAGCACGCCAGAATCTTTGTTGACGCCACCAATCACGGTAGTGCGTGCGCGCGTCGATGCGGCGTAATCTGCTACGCCAAATGACATGGCTTCCAGCCGCTTGCTGGATTGCGCGATTGCTTCAACATTCGCCATACCGAGAGCAGTCTCAATCAAGACTTCAAAGCCGATACGTTTGGTGCGCCCCATCGCGGTTTCAATCTGCGTCACCATCATGTCGATGGCATACACATCTGCCGGCGTGCCAACCTTCGGTATCAGGATCATGTCGAGTCGTGGGCAGGCTTCGACAATATCGACCACATCGCGATACATGTAGTGCGTATCCAGACCATTGATGCGCACCATCATGGTCTTGCGACCCCAGTCAATATCATTCAGACCTTGGATGATGTTCTTTCGGGCCTGCGCCTTGTCGTCAGGTGCGACCGCATCTTCAACGTCAAGGAACACGATATCCGCCGCCGACTTGGCGGCTTTCTCGAACATAGCCGGATTGGAACCGGGTACCGCCAGTTCAGAGCGATGTAGCCGCGCAGTCGCCTGCTCGATAATGGTGAAGCTCATGACACCTCCTTAGTTAATTATCCCGTCCAACCCAGACCGGCTGCGGCGCAATTGATCGAGGTCAGCAATGCCTCGCGTACGTCGTTGCCGCCCTGCCCCTCGCGTAGCTGACGCAATAGCTGCACCTGCTCGCGGCTCACGTGATTGAGTGTCTCTAGTCGACGCGACAAGCGCCGCATGAACTGCGGAAACCGCTCACCGAGTACCTTCTCGCCTGAGATCGATTTAAGCATCTCGGCCGTTAACTGATACTCGTGCACGATTTGTTGGAAAATTTCTTCGCGTGTGATTTCCTCAGAAACCAGATTCGCGTAGTCACGTGCGATATCGAGATCAACTTGGCAGAGCGCGCGCTCCACCTCATCCACCACAATTCGGAACAAGGGATATTCTTTAAACATGCGCTGCAGCAGCTCAAGCCCGCGTTGTCCGCGCACATCGAGGAAAGCGCGGATACCCGAACCGACACCATACCAACTGGTCACCATGTGTCTGTTCTGAGTCCAGGCAAATACCCAAGGAATAGCGCGCAAGTCGGCTAGTGTCTGCGCCTGCGTACGGCGCGCCGGACGCGAGCCGATGTTCAGCATCGATAACTCCTCCAGCGGCGATGAGCCCTGAAGATAAGCCAACATATCCGGACGCTCCATTAGCTTGCGATATGCCGTCCAAGAGGTACCCGATAAAGCCTCCATCGCCTCTTTATACTCGTGCAGTGGCAGCTTCTCGGCCGCTTGCTGCGACAGCAGCACATGATTAAGCACCGAAGCGCCGAGTAGTTCGGTTTGGTAGAGCGCCGTGCCACGGTTGGCGTATTTGAGCGATACCACTTCACCTTGATCCGTCAGACGGAACATGCCCCGAATGGTGCCAACGGGTGTCGCCTCAATCGCGCGACTGGTTGGCACACCGCCGCGGCTCACCGAGCCACCTCGTCCATGGAAAAAACTGATCGAGACACCAAACTCTTCACCAACGCGCACCATCTGGCGCTGGGCTTTGGCTAACTCCCAATTCGCAGCGAAATAGCCACCGTCTTTATTCGAGTCGGAATAACCGACCATCACCTCTTGTACTTTACGTTGCCTTGCCAGACTGCGTTGCACCACGGGCACCGAGAGTAGTTCGCGTAGAATCGTTGGGGCGCGACGCAGATCGGGAATTGTTTCTAGCAGCGGCACCACCGGCAGGGTGCAGCCCTCCATTCCCGCGCTGTCAGCGTAGAGACCAGCTTCTTTAGCCAACAGATATACACCAAGCACATCCGTGGCACTGTGGGTCATTGACAAGATCAGGGCACCAAATGCCTCGCGATCTATGGTCTGCCGCAACTCGGCAATCACACGGAAGGTGTCGAGGGTTTCGCGTGCCTCTGCGGATAAATCAGAATCGTTGCGCACCGCGCTGCGTGGCGTCGATAACTCGTTAAGAATCCAGCGCTTCCATTCCTCGGAGTCGGATGCAGGCGCATCAGCAGCTTGGCTACGGCGATATAGTTCAGAAAGCGTTTGATTAACACGTAGCGTGTTCTCACGAATATCCAGTCGCACCGTAGAAAACCGGAATATGCCCACCTCACGCAAGAGAGGCAGCAGCAGCGAAACAGCAATGCTAGCAACGCCCGCTTCACGCAGCGCGGTATACATAAAATCGATATCCTGCATCAACGCGTCCGCCGACTGATAACCAGCGTCAGGGTCTGACAGTTGGCGGTTGGCTGAATCTTCTAGCGTCGTCATCAGCTTGAGTCGGACATAACCCAGAAACTGACGGAAGATTTCACCGGGATTACGCTCCGCCAGATTACGCGCGGCAGGCATCTTGTCGAGACACTCCGTGACATAGTGCACAAAGGCGTCGGGAATACTCAGCGAGCGCTCGGAAATGCTCAGCACTCGAATTAGCGACGAGACACGATCGATATAACGGCGCAAGGCAGCTTCACGCGTCTCCCATAATGAACGACGCGTAACTTCGCTAGTGACATAGGGATTACCATCACGATCTCCACCTACCCATGAACCAAAACTTATCAGCGCCGGCGTCTTAAGTTCATGCTCAGAGAAATAACGCCGAAATTCGGTTTCTATTTTTGCCATCACCTGTGGCACGACGTCGTACAAGTTCTCCTGGAAAAAATACAAACTCCAGGCTACCTCTTGCTCGACGGTGGGCTTTTCGAGTTTTAGCTCGCCAGTCAGCCACAGCAATTCAATCTCGGTACAGATCGCTTGCTGCAATTGCTCTCGCTCACGGGGTGTCCAGTGGTTGGATTCCAGTTCATGCAGCTTGAGATAAATGCGTCGATAACACTCCAACACCGTAACCCGCTTAGCCTCGGTGGGGTGTGCAGTGATGGTGGGGCGAATACGTAGCTCGTCCAAGGCTTTTTGTACCTGCTCGGCCTTGATGCCTCGCTCACGCAACTGCTTGAAGGTATGCGCGAACGTGCCCGGCACATTATCAACACCGTGATCAGTCTCGGTGAAGCGACGATTACGCATATCGCGGTTTTGCTCTGCAATCGCAAGCAATTGAAACCACATGCCTTGCGCCCGCAATGCTTTGCTCAGCAAGCCCGGGCTGATACCCGTGAATGACAGATTTCCCTCAATCAGAGGAACCAGCTCCGGTTGCAGGCGCTGGAACACAGCGAGGTACAACTCACGCAACAGAGTCGCGCGTGAGAAGCCATCGATCGCCAGCGGTGACAACTCCACTTTTTCTCCGACGCTGGGGATCACCATATCATTCAAATTTCGCTCTCTTACTTGCCAATAGTGGCAAGTGCTTTTTGGACAGTGATGCCAAGTTCGGATGCACTTGGCGAAACTAGTAAACCATAGGAAGCCATGATCTCGGATTTTTCGAGCGCGGTATCACCCTCACCCGAAATAATCGCGCCGGCATGGCCCATGCGACGACCTTTCGGTGCCGTCAGGCCAGCGACATAACCCACCACAGGCTTGGTCATATTTTCTTTGACCCACTTGGATGCTTCAGCTTCCTGCGGACCTCCAATTTCGCCGATCATCACCACGACCTCGGTTTCAGGATCTTCCTGAAAACGCGCCATGTGATCGAGAAACGAACTGCCGTTGATCGGGTCGCCACCAATACCAACGCTGGTCGTGACGCCGATGCCCAGTGCTTTCATCTGCGCCGCTGCCTCGTAACCGAGCGTACCGGAGCGAGAAACAATGCCGACATTACCCCGAATATAAATATGCCCCGGCATGATGCCGAGCATGGCTTTGCCCGCGCTGATAATGCCAGCGCAGTTGGGACCAACGATGGTGGTACGTTTCTCTTTTGGGTAGCGAAGCAGATAGCGCTTAACGCGCATCATGTCTTGCGCGGGAATACCATCGGTAATGATGCACACCAAATCCAGCCCTGCATCAGCAGCTTCCATCAATGCATCCGCAGCATACGGCGGCGGCACAAAGGCGAGACTGGCCTGCGCGCCCGTCGCATTGACGGCCTCTTGCACGGTATTAAAGACCGGACGCTCGAGGTGAACCTTGCCGCCCTTACCGGGCGTGACACCGCCCACCACATTGGTGCCGTATTGAATCATCTCTCTCGCGTGAAAGGTAGCCTTGTCGCCCGTGAACCCCTGCACGATGACACGTGTTTTTTCGTCGATCAAAATACTCATTTGCTCAATCTCCCCTCGTTAGCAGGATCAGGTGACCTGCTCGCCGCGGGCGAGCTTGACCGATTTTTCACAGGCTTCCATCAGCGAATCAGCGGTCACAATCGGTAAGCCGCATTCAAGAATGATTTTTTGTCCCTCTTCCACATTGGTACCAGCTAACCGAACAACCAGCGGCACGCGCAAATCTTTTGCTGCCTGCACTACACCCTGCGCCACCCAATCGCAGCGATTGATACCGGCAAAAATATTCACCAAAATGCATTTCACGTTTTGATCGGTCAGCACCAGATTGAATGCTGCGGCAACGCGTTCTGGTGAAGCACCACCGCCCACGTCAAGGAAGTTAGCTGGCTCACCACCGCAATACTTGATGTTGTCCATGGTGGCCATAGCAAGACCAGCACCATTGATGATGCAGCCGATATCGCCTTCGAGGCCGACATAATTCAAACCGAATTCAGCAGCGCGTGCTTCACGAGGATCTTCTTGCGTTGGATCTCGCATCTCAGTCACCTGCGGGCGACGGAACAGGGCGTTATCGTCAAACGACATTTTGGCGTCGAGTGCGATCACCTGATCATCCTTGGTCACCACCAGCGGATTAATCTCCACCATGGTGGCGTCGAGATCGCGAAACGCGCGGTAGCAACCCAAAATAATCGTTACTGCCTGAGAGACTTGCTTCAGATTTAGCCCAAGACCGAACGCCAGTTGGCGCGCCTGAAACGGCTGCATACCCACCGCAGGCTCCACTTCCACCTGCAGAATGGATTCGGGTCTTTCCTTGGCGATCTCTTCAATCTCCATGCCACCCTCGACTGAGGCGATCACACGGATGCGCTCAATCTTGCGGTCCAGCACAAAGCCGAGATACAACTCACGCTCAAACGGCGTGGCCTTCTCAATATACAGACGTTGCACCACCTTGCCCTCAGGCCCGGTTTGGTTAGTCACCAATTTTGCACCCAGCATAGCGCGCGCAGCTGCAGATACCTCGTGATAAGTGCGGCACAATTTCACGCCACCCGCCTTGCCACGTCCGCCCGAATGAATCTGCGCCTTTATCGCCCAATGCGCACCACCCAATTCGGTGGCGACATACACCGCCTGATCTGGGCTGTAAGCCACACCGCCCGGCGGCACGCTGACGCCAAAGCCTGACAGCAGCGATTTGGCCTGGTACTCATGAATGTCCATAACGTCTCCTTTGATTTCAAATCGGATACGGCGGGTTAGAACAATTGGCAGTAGTCACCATCAAAATAGTCCCACTACGTTACCTTCCTCATCGATATCGATCTTTTCTGCGCTAGGCACCTTTGGCAAACCGGGCATCGTCATGATGTCGCCACAGATCATCACAATAAATTGTGCACCCGCTGCAAGCTTTACTTCACGCACATTCACAACATGCCCGCTCGGCGCACCACGTAAGGTGGCATCTGAACTAAACGATGACTGTGTCTTGGCAACACAGATGGGATAACTGCCATAACCTGCCTCTTCCCACGTCTTGAGTTGCTGCTTCACTTTTGCCGAAGCACTGATATCGGCAGCGCCATAAATCTTGGTCGCTACTTTTCTCATTTTCTCCAACAAAGAATCTCCATCTTCATACACATAAGTCATACCACTCGGCTGCTCTGAGAGACGAACAACCTCATGCGCCAAGGCCTCAGCGCCCTCCCCACCTTTAGCCCAATGCTCTGCCAGCACCACATTGACTCCAAGTGCTTTCATCCTGTCGGACACTAAAGCGATCTCTGCTTCTGTATCAAAGGTGAAGCGATTAATTGAGACTACACAAGGCAGCCCATAATTTTTAGTCACGTTTGCCACATGACGCTCTAAATTAACTAGCCCTTTTTCAAGTGAGACAAGGTCTTCGGTATTGAGCTCTTTCACATCCTTACCACCGTGGTATTTCAATGCACGAATGGTGGCAACCAGTACACAAGCCGATGGCTTAAGACCTGTCTTACGACATTTGATATCAATGAATTTTTCAGCACCTAAGTCAGCACCAAAGCCCGCTTCAGTGACGACGTAATCACCCAATTTCAAGGCGCTCTGGGTAGCAATGACGGAATTACAGCCGTGAGCAATGTTCGCAAAGGGGCCGCCATGTACAAACGCAGGGTTGTTCTCCAAGGTTTGAACCAGATTGGGCTTGAGAGCATCTTTCAGCAACACAGTCATCGCACCATGCGCATTCAGATCGCGCGCATGAACTGCTTTTTGATCACGGGTATAGCCGATTACGATATCGCCAAGACGCTTTTTCAAATCTTTAACGGAGGTGGCTAAGCAAAAAATTGCCATCACTTCTGACGCCACCACGATATCAAATCCATCTTGCCGAACAAATCCGTTCGCGGTACCGCCAATACCTACGACGATATCCCGCAGGGCACGGTCATTCATGTCAACGACGCGCTTCCAGGTGATACGACGGGGATCAATATCAAGCACATTACCGTGATTGATATGGTTATCTATCATCGCCGCCAACAAATTGTTAGCTAATGCAATCGCCGAAAAATCGCCTGTGAAATGCAGGTTGATATCTTCCATCGGCACGATTTGCGCATAGCCACCACCTGCTGCGCCACCTTTGACTCCGAATACCGGGCCTAGTGACGGCTCACGCAAACAAATCACCGTTTTTTTACCGATACGATTCAGCGCGTCGCCTAAACCCACCGTGGTAGTGGTTTTGCCTTCACCCGCAGGGGTTGGGCTAATCGCAGTGACGAGCACCAGCTTGCCATCAGGCTTGCCTTTGAGTGAATCGACATAGTCGAGAGAAATTTTCGACTTATAGTGGCCATAAGGAACAAGATGATCGTCAGCGATACCAAGACGCGAAGCTATCTCAGTGATGCGTTTCATGGTCGCTTTTTGAGCTATTTGTATATCGCTTAACATACGATGTCCTATCTGTAATTTTTATGAGTATTCAGAAAAAACTCCGTGCAGACAGCACAGAGCCGTCAAATGTTTACGTCACAAGATTTTGCGGCTTTCCAGCTATCGAGGCCTCGACGTTGTCGATTAGCTGATCTGCGAGAAATTGCATCGCGCCGTCCGATGCCCAGGCAACGTGCGGCGTCAGTATGAAATTGGGCGTACGCACTTCAAGCAGCGGATTACCGTCTTTAGGTGGTTCTTTGGTCAGCACATCAAAACCTGCACCGGCAATAAGCCCAGTCTCTAATGCTGTTTTAAGCGCGTGTTCGTCGACCAACCCGCCGCGGGCGGTGTTAATCAAAATGGCGCTGCGTTTCATTTTTTTGAATTGTTCGATGCCGATAAAATTTCGTGATGTCGGCGTTAACGGGCAGTGCAAAGAAATAATGTCTGACTGAGTTAAGACAGTTTCAGGATCTGTGAATTCCACATCAGCTGCTTTGGGTGGTGGATGGTCTGCAAACAGCACACGCATGCCGAGGGCACGTCCAATAGCTGCCGTTGCCTGACCAAGTGCGCCTTCACCGAAAATACCTAAGGTACTTCCGTGCAAATCCATTATGGGATGATCAAAAAAACAGAATTGATCTTGCGCCTGCCAGCGACCACGCAACACATCCTCTCGATAAGCAATCAGATTACGACGCAGCGCAAATATCATTGCGAATGTATGTTCAGGCACTGTGTGTACAGCGTAATTGCGAATGTTCGCCACCGCGATGCCTCTCTCACGACAGGCATCAATATCAATCACATCATAGCCAGTGGCAGCTACTGCAATCATCTTCAGATCTGGTAGCTTTTCTAAACTAGCTCTGCGAATTGGCACCTTGTTAGTGATAGCGACCGTAGCGCCAGCTAGGCGGTCGGCCACTAACGATTCCTGCGTCTGATCATGCTCTTCCCATACGTGAGCGAAAGACGGGCGACGTACCTCAGCTTTTAACGACTGCCGATCGAGAAATACTATGCGTTCCATTCGTTTCCTTTCTGTTGTTATTAGTTTCACGAGCGCTCAATTCGGATGGCGCGAAATGATGGGGCCAGTACTTTTTAGCAGCGGCAGTACCACTCGCTAGTGCAAGCTTTGATGCCGCCGTTAAGCATGACCATTTCCGCCCCTGAGATAGCAGCCATCAAGCGCACTTCAGTCAATTCGCCAAGGTGACCGAAAGGGCATAACGCACTTGCCAATTTGGCTAGGCATAGGCCACCTGATACGTTGTAGCGATTCAATGCTCTTGCGATAACACCTGCGCGACTGAAATTTTTGGGCACCAAGGCGGCCGCAACGGTATCGGAGGACCACCTCGCTTTTTTTGCACACAGCTTCAAGCCTCATCTCTTGATAACGGCAGCGCGTAAATCTTCAGCAAGATGAGCCGGTACTGATACCAACTTCCTGCGCTATCGCCGACACTGACATATTCGGTTTGGTGGTTCGCCTCACCCAGGCTATTTTCTGCTCAGGGGTCAAGCGGCTTCGTCTACGTACCCCGGTGATAATTTCTATTTTTGCAATACCTCTTGAAGACACAGCCATACCCAAGGGAGTATTCCTAACTTTCTTAAGGAATAACGATGAATTGGTCTACTAAGGGGCTAAATCAAGGACAAATCAGTCCTAAAAAGTCGATGCAGTATGAGAATGTACTGGCGAGTTCAAATTGCTGAAAATAAAAAATTCTTACCCTACAAGTAAGTCCTGCTTACTAATTGTTTTTTTGAAAAATCTCGGTCCCAAGGATGAGCTGAATCTTGATCAGATCAATACAAATGCTGCTGTTGACGCTAGCTCCAATGCCGTAGTTCTCAGAATTTCATCCAACTCGGTTTAATGTAGCCTTGGTGTTTTCATGGAGCCCGTCATATCTGTCATGTCTGTCAATTCGAGTTCTTTGTCCGGCGTAAAGGCGCACATTGATCATCTGGTTGTAGGCGCTGCGTCGCTGGAAGAAGGCGTGCTTTGGTGTCAGCGCACTTTGGGCGTAACACCTGAGCCCGGCGGTAACCATGCGCTTTTCGGTACGCATAACCGGCTGCTCCGCTTAAAGACAGCAGAGCATCCCCTCGCCTATCTCGAGATCATTGCGATCGACCCGTCGGCCAGTCCCACGCGCGATAGCCACTTGGCCCGCTGGTTTGACCTCGACGTGCCGACGATCCGGCGCCAGCTAAGCCAGCAGGGGCCTCAACTACTGCATTGGGTCGCAAGTGTGCCAAACATCAATGCGGCCCTCGCAGAGTGGCACGCAATGGACATTGATCGTGGCGTGGTTATCGAAGCCTCAAGACCTACCCCGCAAGGTCTGCTGCAATGGAAAATTACAGTGCGTGATGACGGGCAGCGACTGATGGGCGGTGCATTGCCAACGCTGATCGAATGGGGTGCCGACCATCCTGCCCGAGCAATGGGCGGGCCAGCGCTCGAATTACGGTCGCTGAGTTTGCAGCATCCTCACGCAGAGCCGCTGCAGTCAGCGCTGGCTGCCATAGGACTGAATGACATATCCGTCGCAGTCGGCCATCCTGGCATTTTTGCTGAGTTGACCCTCAGTGATGGCAGTAACTTCTGCCTGTCCCATCTTGAAAAAAATTGAGCACAGATAACTCAACACGCCATTAATTTTCTGGCGTGCTTTTTCTAAATGCTGATGCTTTTAATCCACGGGTACCGGATTCGAATTTATGTCGGGTTCGACAGCACCGATGTTTCTTTGCAAGTTACGCTTTCGCCAAAACTTTGATGAGCGAAATGATTGACGAATCTTTTCCAAGGTGAACGAGTGGTGTTCCTGAAAAGAAGTAGTAACTTCTGTCAGCCAACGTACTTGCAGGATCATTGCAAAAGATGATTTGCTTTGATTGATCTGGATTTTGTTCAGACATCAAGCCGAAAAATCAATATCCGTCTTCGCGCTGCAAACGAGATTTGAACTGTTCAAAGCCGCGCTCGCTTGCGATGGACGCTATATCAGTCAATGGAAGGTTGCTGCACTGGGCTAAATCCAACGTTTGCGCGACATCGAAAGCTTCCTCGACAACAAAGAAGCCGAGCTTTTTTAAGCGAGATAATTCAGACTGTAAAGCCGAGCGAATCGCTTTTTCATCAGACTGCTCCATGGACGCCCCCCTATTAACTAGAGGGTGCAATTTATCTATTGAATATGTCGAGGCAATGACGGCTTAATGACAATCCCAGTATTAAAGAGCTTGTTTGAGATACATCAAATGACAAAGCTTTTACAGGAATCAAACAATTATGAGGGGCATTCCCAAGACCTACCGCGAGTTGTCAATGCAGTAAAGCCATCAACTGCCCTGATTGCAAGGATCCTCGGCGGCGTGGAATATCGCGAGCGCCTTAATGCATCGACTTTCAGACTTCGGCAGTTGTGCCTTTAACCACCCAACAGCAAACCATGCTCGCGAATCGATTTCGGAGATGCCTCGATACGCTTCGATCGCCACCTGCAAATCATTGTATTCACCTAATTCATTAAGTGCGCTTGCGAGCGCTTTCGAAAAGCGCTTGTAACATTTCGGAGGCAGTTCGGACTCAATAAATTCCAGCGCGTACCTAAGTCGTTTTAATCTCTTGCGAAGCCGGTGTCGGCGCTCCAAGTCAAAGCTTTCAAATCGAAGGGCCTCTTTTTTGCACTGGCGACTCCAGCCGCGAACGACCGCCAAAACAAGGCTCCACTCGCCTTTCGCAACATCGCCGAGGCCTTGCAACTCGATCGCAAGCAGTTCCAGCATCCACTGCTGCGTAGTGGCTTCACGTACAAGATCGCCAGGTGGCAAGACATTTTCATGCAAAGGAAGCTCAACCAGCGGAGCTCCGGCCGCTCTAAGACGAGGCCAAAGTCCCTCGGTCATCACATCGATATCTCGGTTGCCTCCAAGCCCAGCAGCAAGCTGCTTCGCCTTGGTATTCCAACTAGCGATATCTCCGCCAATGAATTTCCCAAATAGTGCAATCGCACTGCGTAGGCGCCGCAATCCAACGCGCAGTTGGTGTACATGCCCTGGCTCGCCACCTTCGGCTGTGGCGAGCTGCGAGGCATTCACTAGCACTTGGCGCGCACAATTGGTCAGCACTGCCTCGACGAATGCCTTTAGAGAATTACCATTTACATTAAGGGGCATGGCTCTAGCAGGCGAAACGATCAGCGCACCATTAGCTAGCGCAGCGCCTCTCTGCGCTTTGCTTCGCACATCAATGTAGACTCCCGAAGTACCAAGAAACTTGCGGGCCGCTGACAGCAGCCTACTCGCCGGGCCTGAGACGAGCTCGACCTCGAGCTCGGATACAGGCAGAACTAATGGCGATACATTGCGGTCAGGCTGTGCAGTTATCTCGCCGTGATCAAGCGAATACTCAATACGATTACGGGCGCCGATTTGTACGGACAAGCGGCGGATATGCGTCTCATAGCGACAAACCCAGGTGTTATCGGCAGATCGTGACAGAAGCCGCTGTAGGCGAACTCCATCTTCAGTTTCGGCGTGGGCTAGAACATCAATCTGTGGTTGTTCTTTTACACCCAGCCTAAGGTTATGTTCGCCACGCACGGCAGACGCCGCACTACTGGCAGATTTCAAGGTCTGAAACCAGACTCTGCCTTCTTTCCGCAACCTGAGTGCAAATCCAGCCTGCGCCAACGTACCCGTACCCGTATCGAAATAGTACGCTGCCAGCAACTTCGATTTTGCACCTTCTGCTCTCAGTTGCGTAGCAATTGAATAACGCGCTTTCTCGGTCAGCTGAAATTTGAGTTCGATTTCCATAGAATCAGAATAGCCTTTTGCGAGCTTTTTGATGGTTGGCTACCCAATTCGTCGTAACTTAATCCTCCGATCGGCGCCGCATCAACCACCAAAGTATTAAAGAAGATCCTACTATCAACAGCATGCGCCCTGCAAAACGACTGCTTCGCACCGGACCCAGCAGCCGGGGTAGCACTGCACCGATCAATGTCAACCGCCTGTGCTCCAACGCGAATGTCACTAAACTGAACAGCCACCTAGTCGTCGCAGAGGGTTTCGATGAATCGCAGAGCGCTATTTTTGCTTTGACAACCTCTACTCTGTAAAGTGCACCTTGTAGCACCAGCAGCTTTAGCTTTGCATCACAGTCGGTTGTTCTCATACTCGGCAATCCGGATCGCCCTGCTCAGCAAAGAGTGCTGCCCGATCTTTTTTCAGCTCGGCAAGCGTCAAGGGCAGTCCGAGTTTTCCGCTTGTGACGATGTTACGAATCATCCAAAGCAAAGACATTGTCAGCAAAAGGTAAGCAAAAAACAGAATCAGAAAAATACGCCACCCCAACGCCTCCCAGGCGAGCACGACAATCATCCCAGAAATACTAAAAAGGGCAAAGGTCGCAGCGAGAATCGCTATTACACCGAGAAGCAGCACCTGAGAAAAAGCAGCGCGCGCATCAGCAAATTCCATGATCGCCATTGAGAAGCGTACGCCAACCAGCTTCAGCACACCGCCGATGATAGCCGCGGCATTCGAAGCAAGACCGTCATTCGGCGGTCTGACTGACGAACTCATCGCCTACCGCTTCGCGACCAGCATACCAATCAATAAACCTGCCACACCCGCAATACCAATTGCTCGCCACGGAT
>CANKWG010000042.1 GCA_947487325.1 Oxalobacteraceae bacterium
TTTTATTTCATGATTCTGCATCATCACCCGCATGTGACTGAACGCGCATTCAAAGCTGACTACGATCGCATCGTCTGGGAAGAAGGAAAAAAAGCCGATGCCAATTTTGCTGCCTGGTGTGAAGGCCGCACTGGCTACCCGCTCGTGGATGCGGCCATGCATCAGCTGAACCAGACCGGCTATATGCATAATCGTTTGCGCATGGTGACTGCTTGCTTCCTGATCAAGGATCTGGGTATCGATTGGCGGCGCGGTGAGGCCTACTTTGCGCGGCAGCTGAATGATTTTGATTTGTCTGCCAATAACGGTGGCTGGCAATGGGCTGCTTCATCTGGCTGCGACGCACAACCCTACTTCCGGATTTTCAATCCCATCACGCAATCGGAAAAATTCGACAATGAAGGAAAATTCATCAAGCGCTACCTACCGCAACTGGCGAAACTGAACCAAAAACAAATTCATGCGCCCTGGTTGGTACCCGAGCTCTTGTTAAGTGGTGCAGGGATCACGCTGGGCAAGGATTATCCGGCACCGATCGTTGCGCATGATGAAGCACGCAAGCGAACGCTGGAACGCTATGCGGTGGTGAAAAAATAAATCAACCTGAAACATCCGCAGGGATTCGGTTTTCTCGCCGAAAATCAGCGGGCATCTTCGCAAGCCATTGCGTCAACAAACCCAGTAATTCTTCTTCAACAAAGGGTTTGCCTAGATAAGCGGTTGCGCCCAGCTTCATCGCATGCTCACGGTGACGCTCTGCCGTACGCGACGTGATCATCGCGACCGGAAGCGCACACCAGCGCCCATCATCACGCAAGGCTGTAAGCAGTTCGAAACCATCCATACGCGGCATTTCTATGTCCAGTAGTACGGCAGCTGGGGTGTTCAGACGCAACTGCTCAAGAGCATCCAGGCCATCTCTGGCCAGCACGACCGCATAGCCATGACGTTCCAAAAGTCGCTGACTGGCGCGACGCACCGTGAGCGAATCATCAACAACAAGAACTTTCGGTGCCTGATTTTCGCTGACTTCTGCTGAATTCATATTCGCACTATTGCCGCAATGTGCTGCAACAAAATCGGGCAATGGCATGGGGTTGATGATGAGCGTAATACTACCGTCTCCCAGCACCGTGGCGCCTGCAATACCGGGCACCTTGGCCACCTGCGGTCCAAGGTTTTTGACGACCACTTCACGATGCCCAATCACGGCATCGAGCTCAATGGCCAGATACTGATCAAGTTGCCGCAGCACGGCGACTGGCGTGCGCGTTGCAATCCCTTGCGCCGATGTCGGCTCACCTAACAGCGTCGACAAGCGATACAAGGGTACGTGACGACCTTGCCATTCCATTTCACCAGCGCCGCGCACCTGTGCAAGTTCCGAGGACGAGAGCTGCAACATTTGCTGTACCAGCGTTGCGGGCAATGCGACCTCGCGCGAGCCCGCTGTCACCAGCACGACATGCATGGTCACCAGTGTCAGCGGCAAGCTGAATATGAAACGGGTACCCGCACCTCGTTCACTCAGAACGTTCATTTGACCACCGAGTGCGATGACTGCAGTTCGCACCGCATCCATACCAATGCCGCGCCCGGATAATTCAGTGACGGTGCTAGCCGTTGAAAAACCCGGCTCAAAAATCAACTCTGCCAGCGCAGCCTCATCAGCTTGCGCATCTAATGCCAGCAGTCCTGCCGCAATGGCATGTTTGCGGATACGCACATAATCCAGCCCGCGCCCATCATCACTAATTTGCAACTGCAAGGTATTACCTTGCTGAGACAAATCCATACGCACTCGTCCGGTAGCGGGCTTGCCCAGCGACAGTCGTTCGGCCGCAGTTTCAATGCCATGCGCAACAGCATTGCGAACCAGATGCTCAAGTGGGCCCGTGATGCGATCGAGTACGCCGCGATCTACCTCAAGATTGCCACCATCGATCTCCATGATGACATCGCAATCTTTTTCACGAGCAGCCTGACGCAGCAAATGCTGCAGCCGTCCGCTCAGGCTGGCAAACGGGATCGTGCGAACACGTCGCAGATCAGATTGCAGTACTCGCGCATGACGTCCCTGTGTGGTGACTGTGATCACTGCGCTATCAAGCTGACGCGAGAGCGTACGCTGCAAGCTGCTGATGTCGGCGATGCTTTCACTCATCATTCGTGTGAGCTCATGCAATCGCGTATAGCGATCAAATTCAAGCGGATCAAATTCTGCTGCATTGCTAGGCGCAAATCCGGAGGCAATACGCGACTCTGCATGAATTTCGAGTTCACGTAATTGCGCGCGCAAACGCAAGAGGTTGTCCGACAGATCAGTCACCGACTGCCTTTGCAGCTGCAAGTCGCTCGCCATGCGTGAGCTGCCGACCAGCAGCTCCGCACCTGACGTCGTGATGCGATCCAACAATTCTGAACGTACCCGCAGCTGTAAAGTCTGGGGGGTTCTTTCTGCCGCTGCTGCTGTGACATCCTGACTTGTATGCGTGGCACCCGAAACATCGACATCGGCGCTTGCTGGTTTCACATCGTTCGCTCGTCCGTCGTCAACAGCTGACGGTGAGCTCACATTGACCGATACGAAAGGTTGCAGCAATTGATCCAGTGTCGTCTCAAGGGCACGTAGTGAGACTGCATCCGGTGGCGATTGCTGCGAGAGTTCAGCGACGGTTTGCTCCATCTGATGCAGTTCGTCGCCAAGCCTGATTTCACCTGCCATGCGTGCACTGCCTTTGAGCGTATGCAGAATACGCAGCATCTGCGCGGGTGCCTCAGGCTCTGAAGGCTCGACCATCCAAGTACGCAGTTGCTGATCAAGCTGCGACATCAGATCGGCGGCTTCCTCAACAAAGATTTCATGTAGCTCATCCTGTATCGGATCATGTAGCTCATCCTGTATCGGATCGCGAAGCTTGTTAGTCGATGCGGTGACTGTGGATGTTCCTGCTTGAAGCAATACGTTCGAATCAGCGTGGTCTTTAATGGCTGGAGGCTGCCAATCCTGGTTCTGCACATTAGCTGGCGCTGCTGTCGTGTCTGGCACGTTTCTCTGCTGCAGCCCTAGCAAAGACTCGGCATCATCATCTTGCTGATATTCGAATTCAGATCTGGGCTCAGCTCTGGACTCAGATCTGGACTCCGATGCCGTTAGGGACAATGCGAGCAGCTGCTCAAGGATAGCGGACTGAGACTGTGGCATGAGGCCGGAGGACAAGTCGGCGAGCATATCTTCAAACGTCACCCATCCCTGTTGCAAGACAGAGAGCACAGACTCAGTGATGTGCCCATCGCCTGTGCGCATCCCTATGAGCACCGCTTCCATGGCCAGCGCCAGCTGCCGCATCTCCGACAAGCCTACCGTGGCAGAACAGCCGGCAAGTGCATGAGCGGCATGAGCGGCGGATTCCCACTGAAAATCCTTGTTCTTCGGCTCTGCATGCAGCCAATTTCCGAGCTGCTGCAGACGCGCCTTCGCCTCATCAAGAAAAATCGCATGCAGATTTTGGCGGGTATCAAAGGCCGGACGCATCGCATGATGGTCATCTTCGGTAGCGAAAGGTGGCGCCACCTCATGTAGTGAACTGCTGTCTTCGATATCGTGCGTACGTGGTATTGCAGCAAGCAGTAAAGATAGGCGAACGAAATTTTGTGCAAATAGATCGCGACGATAAAAATCTTTATCACTATCCACATCCAAAATTATCGGGGGTAGTTGCTCGCGAATTTCTTGCACTGATTTCAGCAGAGTCTGCTCATCCAATAATGTCAGCACTGCCTGAACTTCCGAGAGGCGATGATCGATTGCGGCATGGGCGGCCTCTCGCTCCGACGCCGTAGGCGCTTCGTCCATCAAACGTTCGATTTGTCGCTCGGTAGCGGCCAGACTATCGATCAATGCATCCCTTAGTGATGTTAGTACCGCAGGTATTTGCAGTGAGATGCCCATGGTCTGCAAGCTGCGCCAGCCGGGAATATCGACGGCGTTGCCAATCGCATCCAGATTGCTTGCAATCCGCTGCGCAATAGACTGACTGTTTTTCAAACGGGTCATCAAACCCATCAGTGTTTGCAGACTGAGCAGGCAGGCGGCTACCGCAAGAGCCTGCGTCGGATGAACCTCGTTCCCAGATAGCCTCGCTTGCAAGCGGGACAGCGCGCTTGTCACGCAAGCGATCTCCAGCACAGGACTAGCAGAACGAATCAGATTATCCAGTTGTACGGGGGCGGGCAAAGCAGCCACTCCCGGGGTATCCAACAAAGCAATCAGCGAGTGGACTTCATCCCGTACCGCCGCGATAGCGAGTACCTCACCGGTCGCTAGTGTTGAAGGTGCTGCATGTGCGGAAGGAAGCTGAGTGTCGAGCTCATAAGCTTGCGCGATGCAGACTGATTCTGGCGTGTGTGCGTTGGCAGTAGCAATCACAAACAAGGCTTCCCGAACCAGTGGTGCCGGCACTGGCGGTAGCTCTGTCGATCCGACATGACGAATCACGCGCCCCGTCGCTGCCAGTATTCTTTTTGATAGCGCGATCTCGCTGGTCTTTTCTGCCGCTATCAAGCCTGTTGCAGCATGCAGCACCAGCCAGCTGGATTTTTCCGATAGCGACTGTGCGAGGGAAGCAAGTGCTGCAATCACCTGCGTTATGCGCTGTGCTGCTTGCAAAATTTCTTCGGGTATGTCGGAACGCAAAAAGCGCAATAGCGCACGCTCGAATTCACTGCGAGGATCGGTCAGTAGAACTTGCTCTTCAGGTACTGCAACCGAAGGCAGCATCCTGTGATCGGCTTGCAGCGACAACATTGCAGACGGATGCGCATTACCCGTACGATCCCAGGCAGCGAGCGCAGTCCAGCATGAGAAAAAATTCGATATCGGCAAAGACTCCCGAGCAAGCACACGCTCCATCGCCTCAGTCAGGGTGCTGAAAGTCTGATTTAGCGTACCGGCCAGCTCAGGGGAAAATGATGCCGGATTTTCCGACTGCCTTGCAACGATCCGATGTGAGAGCGAAGTAATGGCGGCAAGACTGTCAACGCCCGCCACTTGAAACGCAGCTTCCACTTGTCCCAGCAGCACAGACATTGAAGCTAGTGCTGCTGGCGTGTCGACATCCGTGATTGTCGCCTGTTGCAACAACTGCCCCAGCTGACGCAAGGACATTGCGAGTTCATGAAAAAGAGGCGGCAGGCAATCTGACGCTGTCGAACTTGCTGGCACTGGCGAATTCATCGTTAGTTTTCAGAACGGATAAATAATTCAGGCAGCAATGCGGAAACGCGCGATTGTAACCTCAAGCTCTGATGCCATCTCGCCGAGTTCCTGCACCGATGAAGCGGTTTGCTGGGTGCCATGCCGCGTATGCTCGGTTACGGTCAGAATGCTGTCGATGTTGCGCGCCACGCCATCGGCAAGGCTTGCCTGCTGCACCGAAGAGGCTGAAATGCCGCGTATGAGTTCAGCCAGATGATGAGAAATGCGACGTATGTCTGCAAGCGCGTGGCCAGCAGCATCCGACAAGCGCGTTCCCTCGACCACCCCTTGTGTGGACCGCTCCATTGCGGCGACGGCTTCATGTGCATCAGCTTGAACCGTCTTGACCAGCGTACTGATCTGGCGCACAGCATCACCGCAGCGTTCGGCCAATCGCTGGACCTCTTCGGCAACTACGGCAAAACCTCGACCAGCCTCACCCGCGGACGCGGCTTGTATCGCCGCATTCAATGCGAGCACGTGAGTCTGCTCGGTGATATCAGAAATCAAGTCGGTAATGTCGCCAATTTCGAGCGAAGAGTCGCCAAGACGTTTGATACGCTTGGCAGTTTCCTGTATCTGTTCGCGTATCTGCTGCATGCCGCGAATCGCATTTTGTACCGCACTCTCGCCCTGCTCAGCGGCACTCACAGATGATTGAGCAACATCCGCTGATTCACTAGCGGCACGCGAGACTTGGTGAATTTGTGCTGTCATCTGCAGCACTGCCTCACCGGTCTGCTGAATCTCATTTGACTGACGCGCAGCAAGTGCCAGTAATTCGCTGGAAATATTCTGCGCAGTGCCGCAAGATTTTCCAACCTGCTGTGCGGTGTAACTGACACGCACCAGCAGATTACGTAATTCTTCCAGGGTGAAATTTACAGAGTCGGCGATCGCGCCGGTAATATCCTCTGATACGGTGGTACGAATCAACAGATTACCCTCGGCCACCTCCTGAAGCTCATTCATCAGCCTGAGAATAGCGGCCTGATTTTGCTGATTGATGGCTCGTGCGGATTCTTCTTCCTGCATTGCCTTGCGGCGCTGCTGGTCAGACTGCATACGACGTGATTCTGCTTGGGCCGTGAGCTGTCGGCTTTCATTGAGTAGCAAAAGTCCCAGCGCGAGTGCAAACATCAGAAACAAAAACCCGGCCGTGCCCAAGGCCCAGTGAGTCCAGTTGCCTTCAGTCTCCTGTGCACGATAGGCCTGCTGCAGTTCCAGCAGCCGTTCGCGCAGTGATTCGTTGTCGGCGAATATCTGCCGTTCCGCCTGTTTGGCTGCAATAAAATTTTTCAGGTTGCCGAGAATACCGGCGAGTTCGCGACGGTAAGTTGCAAACGCGGCCTGGAGTTCCTGTAGACGTGCGCGTGCATCCGGGTTGGCGAGTGCCGGTAAGCGCAACACCGCACTGCCCTCCATAAATCCGGTCATGATGTCCTGAAAGGTATTGGCATCTCGGCCCAGCATGAACGCCGTATCCTGATTGATGCCTTCGGGCGTGAGAAATTCATTCGCATTTTTGCCAAGGCGCTGCGTCAGCATGACGAGTTGTCCCGCTGCGGCAACCTCGCGTGCCGAAGCGCCTGACTGCGCACTAACAATCGCAATTTGTTCAGCGAGTTCAAGCAAAGTTGGGTTAAGTTTATTTAGTGACTGCAGCGTGGTACCGAAGCCGGTAAGCTCTTTTTGCAAACTCATGAGCCGGGTCGCCGAACGATCTGAGCGCTGCCAGTTATCACTGATACGACCAACACGTTTAGCAAAATAAGCGTCGGCAACGGGTACAACACGACCCTGCCATTCACCGCCTACGGCTAATAGCTTGAGTGCGTCGTTAATCGCCATTCGACTTTGTTCAAGTTGGGCGAACGCTTCGGGGTTACCCTGAATGGCGTTTGGCGCGGCTTTGCCGAGTCGCTGCGAATGCATGACCAAATCACCCGCAATTTGGGTACGTACCGAGGCCTTGGCTGTTTCCTGAGAATTCAACCAGGTGAACACAACGAGTGCGATGAGTGACAACACAAGTCCGATCTGCATGATGCGTGCAGCCAGCTTCACCGAAACGTAGGCTAGCCAGGGCTGCACGAGGACATTTTTTTTCATGCGCATGAAAAACTTCTGCCAAGTCTGGTTACCTTTTTCTTGTTTCAAGGAATCCGGCATTACGGAAGACATATTCGTTACAGTACTTCCGCTATGGCTCGTATCAATTTCCATGCAATGCTCCGCAAATGAATAAAAAATAAATCCGCTTCTCTAACGCGCCACCACATCGAGGAACGCGGGGTCTTCCATCAGCAGCGGCAGGTCCAGCAATCGCCAAGAGCGTGATTCACGATCAACAAAAAACGATCTCACCCAGGAAGATTCATCTGCAGGCTTAGGCTGCAAGGTGAAACCTGAAAGACTGACCAGCCCCGTCACTCGCGAGACGCGCAGTGCACAGGGCACTGCCAGCGAGTCGGACAGAATGAGCAAACGATCTGAATCTTGCGAAGGCTTGACGGGACGCCCGAGAAAGCCTGAGAGGTCAATCACGCCCATGAGCCTGCCGCGACAGTTGATCAGACCAAGAAACCAGGCACAGGTATGCGGTACTCGCTTGACACCTTCATTCGGTATGACTTCAGCGGTATGCGCTACGTCGAGTAGAAGCTGCTGATCACCGGCTTGCACAGCGAGTCTCATCTGCTCGCTATGGCCACCTGAACGCGCAAGGTGGGCGCGTTCTACCAGTTGCCGCTGAAATTCACGCAAAGCCTGCCGGCGTTCTTGCCGGCTGGGTGTGGGAAGTACGTCCTGTTCAGGATGCATTTCAGTAGCGAGCCCCGCGGGCATCTCAGTTCACCGAACGTGACAGAGCAGCAATTTTTTGCAGCAGTAAACGGGTGTCTACAGGCTTGACGAGATAATCCCGTGCGCCCTGTCGCATACCCCAGATTCGATCGGTTTCCTGATTTTTGCTGCTGCAAATGATGATGGGTACATGACTGGTTGCTGGATCACGGGCAATCGCGCGCGTCGTCTGAAAACCATTTTGTCCAGGCATGACCACATCCATCAATATCAAGTGGGGTGGATTTTTTCGTATGGACTCGATGGCAATCTCGCCATTTTCTGCAGTACTGACCGAGTAGCCGTTCGCCGTCAGCAGCTCGGACAGAAAATGACGTTCAGTGGCGGAGTCATCGACAATCAGGATGTGCGTGATGGGCATATCAGTAAAGGGGCAAGAAGTTGACGAAAAAAGCCCGCATGATCATGCGGCCTCGCGCTGCGACACATGGTCGCGGACTATCTTGAGCAGACTGTCCTTGGTAAATGGTTTGGTGAGGTAGGCGGTGGCACCGGCGATGGCACCGCGGGCGCGATCGAACAAACCGTCGCGCGATGAAAGCAGGACAACAGGTATGTCGCGATAGTCCTTGCTATAGCGGATAAGACTGCAGGTCTGATAACCATCGAGACGCGGCATCAGAATGTCGCAGAAAATCAGCGCTGGCCGACGTTCCACGATTTTGTACAAAGCCTCGAACCCGTCTTCGGCGAGCAGCACCGAATAACCGGATTGAGATAGAAAAATCTCGGCAGAACGCCGGATCGTACTACTGTCGTCTATGACCAGAATTTCTGGTCCAGCCTGAGCTTGCAAAGCCACCATTGCGCCACCCGATGAATGCTTTCATGGAACCGGGCGCAAATGTAACAAAAAGAGCAATTAGTTAGTACATTGAAAAATCAAAGTTTGCTCGATGTAGTGGTTTTGGCGACATATCTGCTGCATTCGCCACGCATACACATGAAGCCTTGATGCGCGGCGACGTAGCCATATTAGATGGCGACCATTTCAAAGTCTTCCTTGCGGGCACCGCATTCGGGACACGTCCAGTTCATGGGCACGTCTTCCCAGCGTGTGCCCGCGGCAATACCCTCATCAGGCAGGCCAGCAGATTCATCGTAGACCCAACCGCACATGAGGCACATCCAGGTCTTGTAGTCTTGCTCAGTTATCTTGTTGTCGCTCACAGTACAGCCCTTCAAGTAAAATGCAAAAGCCCCCTATGTTAATCCTTTCCCTGTGCAAAACCAAACTTCTCCGCTTGTAATGACCTTCGGTATTACCGATCCTGTGGGTGCAATCGGCATACAGGCCGATCTAGCTGCTGTTGCCGCGATGGGTTGTCATGGACTGTCCGTGATCACCGCGCTGGCGGTCGGTGACACGACCGGTATCGAGGATTTGCAATTCGTCGAACCCGATTGGATCGCCGATCAGGCCCGCGTTCTGCTCGAGGATATGCCGGTCGCTGCATTTAAGGTGGGTTACCTCGGCAACATCGAAAGTGTCGCCGTCATCGCCGAGATCATGTCCGACTATCCGGAAGTGCCGCTCGTGCTGGATCCATTTTCAACCGCGCTGTCCGAACAGGAGAGCGACGAGGAATTACTGCTCGCAGTACGCCAGCTACTGGTCCCACAAAGCACCCTGCTACTGATATCTGCCGGTGAGCTGGCGCGCCTGGCGGAAACCTGGCGCGAGCCATCGAATGAAGAAATGCTCGAGGTCGATGCTATGCACGCGATACAGCTCGGTTGTGAATTTGTTTTTGTCACCGGGACACCGAGCGAGGCGGGTAAAGTCACGAACATCTTGTTCGGTAGTGAAGGAATGATTCGCACCGACAGCTGGCCAAGACAGTTAGGATCCTTCATCGGCGCAGGCAATACGCTATCAGCAACGATTGCCGCAATGCTAGCCAATGGCCTTGAAGCACCGGAGGCCGTCTTCGAATCAGAAGAGTTTACGGCCGCAGCGCTAACGCATGCACAACGTTTAGGTATGGGTAAACTCGTGCCTGACCGTTTTTTCTGGGCGCGCGAGCCGGACAGTGGCGACGCGTGACAATCACCGTTTGCATCACCGCTACATACAAATAAAATACTAACAAAAATATTTTCAGGGGAAAAACCATGTCCAAGAATGAAATCCTGTTTGCGCGCGCACAAAAAAGTACCCCGGGTGGTGTGAACTCGCCCGTACGCGCCTTCCGTTCAGTGGGCGGTACGCCGCGTTTCATCACGCGTGCCGAAGGTCCATATTTCTGGGATGCGGATGACAAACGCTACATCGATTACATCGGCTCATGGGGTCCTGCGATTGTCGGACATGCGTATCCTGAGGTAATCAGCGCAGTGCAGAAAGCTGCTGCACACGGCCTCTCGTTTGGTGCGCCAACCGAAGGCGAAATTCTGATGGCCGAAATGATCTGCAAGATCGTGCCATCGATAGAACAAGTCAGACTGGTTTCCTCTGGCACCGAGGCTGCGATGAGTGCTTTGCGTCTGGCGCGTGGCGTGACCGGCCGCGATACCGTCATCAAATTCGAAGGCTGCTACCACGGTCATGCAGACTCGATGCTGGTCAAAGCCGGCAGTGGTCTCCTGACATTTGGCAATCCGACTTCATCGGGCGTGCCAGCTGACTTCGCCAAGCACACCATGGTGCTCGACTATAACGACAGCACACAGCTTGAAGAAGTTTTCGCAAAAATGGGCTCAACGATCGCTGCAGTCATCGTCGAACCGGTCGCAGGCAATATGAATCTGTTACGTGCGACACCGGAATTCCTGCAAACCATGCGTAGGCTGTGCACACAGCATGGTGCGGTGCTGATGTTTGATGAGGTGATGTCCGGCTTCCGCGTTGCGCTGGGCGGAGCACAGTCACTGTATGGCATACAGCCGGATATGACAGTGCTCGGCAAAGTCATCGGCGGCGGTTTGCCTGTCGCGGCCTTTGGCGGGCGCAAGGAATACATGCAGCATCTGGCACCACTGGGATCGGTGTATCAGGCGGGCACCCTCTCGGGCAATCCAGTGGCCGTCGCAGCAGGCATGGCAACGCTGGAAATCATTCAGCGCCCCGGCTTCTATGAAAACCTGTCAACTCAGACAGCGAAGCTGGTTGATGGTTTGTCCAAAGCTGCGGCCGAGGCGGGTGTCGCTTTCTGCGGCGATGCCATCGGTGGCATGTTCGGTATTTATTTCACTGAGAAGTTACCTGGCAACTTTGCGGAAATGATGTCGTGTAACAAAGACCGTTTCAATCAGTTCTTCCACGCGATGCTGGATGCGGGTGTGTACTTGGCGCCGTCAGCGTTCGAGGCGGGCTTTGTCTCGGCAATGCATGATGATGCGGTGATTGCGGAGACCGTGAATGCGGCACGCGGTGCTTTTAAAGCGGTGCATTGAACGAAGTATCCCGGCTTGCGCCGGGATCTGTCAGCCTAACCAGCCCCGTCGACGGAAATACAAAAACGGTGTCACCGCACTGGCGATCATCAGCACAATCGCAAACGGATAACCAAAACTCCAGTCCAGCTCCGGCAAGATACGGAAGTTCATCCCGTAGATACTGGCAATCAGTGTCGGCGGCAGGAAGGCAACCGACGCTACCGAGAATATCTTGATGATCTTGTTCTGATTGATGTTAATGAAACCGACCGTTGCATCCATCAAGAAGTTGATTTTATCGAACAAGAAGGCGGTATGACCATCGAGTGATTCGATGTCACGCAAAATCTGGCGCGCATCATCAAATTGATCGGGACTCAGTAAGCGTCCGCGCATCATAAAACTCACCGCGCGTCGGGTATCCATCATGTTGCGACGGATGCGACCATTCAAATCTTCCTCTCGCGCCATGGCATTGAGCGATGCGGCCGCATCTTGGTCACTGATGTCTTTCTGCAGGACGCTGCGACTAACCTCTTCAAGATTCTGATAAATACCTTCGAGCGCATCGGCCGAGTATTCGACATCCGTGGAATACAAGTCGAGCAGTACATCCTTGAAGTCGCCAATCGAACCGGGACGTGAGCGCGCACGCATGCGCACCAGACGGAATACCGGCAGATCATCGTTATGCAGGGAAAACAGCATGTTTCGGGCAAGGATGAAGGCAACCGTCACAACCCGTGACTCGCCCTCATCTTCTTCGAGCAGAAAATCGGAGCGCAAATGCAGATCACCATTGTCGGCTTCGTAATAACGTGCTGAAGCCTCGATATCCTTGACCTCATCTTCATCCGGCAGCATCACACCAAAAATACCGCTGACCCAGTCACGTTCTTCATCACTGGGATCCGTCAGGTCGACCCAGACAGGCGTGACATTGACCAGATCCTCGCGCGACTCGATAGGAATCTGACTCAGACGACCGTTTTGCAGGACGAATACATTGATCATAAGTTCTCCCGGCCGCAGTCAATGCAGCATGCGCCACGCGGATCGCGCAACATATAAAACATCAGGGAACGCGGCCAAAAGGCCATGCGCACCAGCTTACCCATATCTGGCAAGCGGGCACTGGAGAAAAACGCGCTAGCTTGCGAAAAGCCCGTCGAACGACGGATGGGAATGTGATTTGGGACTACCCAAGGTAGGTCTCCGATTACAAAAACAGCGCAAGTGTACTGAGATCGGTCGCCTCAGGCAAGCGTTCTGGACAGTGACTGAACGCTTCGCAGTCAGGGCAAATCGGCCGTGCGCATGCGCAATAGGATCAGGCTGGACCGACGAGCCAGGTAACCAGAATCGAGATGGCGTCCGAAGTAGCGGGGATTGGGCAGCATCACGGCCAGCCGCGCTGCTTCTTGCGGACCCAGCGCAGAGGCAGGCTTGCCGAAGTAACGCATGGACGCCGCCTCGGCACCGAAGACACCGGTACCCCATTCGACGACATTCAGGTAAATCTCGAAGATGCGGCGCTTGTCCATCATCATTTCAAGCATGAAGGTGATGATCATTTCCTGCCCTTTGCGCAGGTAGCTGCGCTGGCCTGACAAGAAAAGATTTTTGGCCAACTGCTGTGTGATGGTCGACCCGCCGGAGACGACCTTGCCCTTTTTCGCATTTTTTTCATAGGCGCGTTGCAGCGCATCCCAGTCGACGCCCTCGTGCTCGGCGAAATTGGCATCTTCCGAAGCGATGATGGCGCGCTTGAGGTTATTGGAAATACGGTTATAGGGCACCCAGCGATGCTGCAGTCGGGCGGCAGGATTTTTCTCGCGGATCTTACTCAACTGCTCGCGCATGAATGAGGTGGACTCGGGATTGGGATTAACCC
>CANKWG010000043.1 GCA_947487325.1 Oxalobacteraceae bacterium
CTGCCTCTACCTCTTCTATGCGCTGGTGAAGCTCGTCTTCCTGCTTGCCACCTTCACCGCCCAGCTGATCTTTGCGATCAGCGGCCTGATCGCTCGAGCGATCATCTACGTCTACCACCAGATCCGTGCTCGAAACGTCACCTCACCCGCCGCACCACGCACCAAGAAGCGCGTCCCTGCCGGCCTGAAGCCGACAAGGGTGGCAAGGAAGCGGAAGGCGCAGCCATGAAAGATGGTGCTAGACCTGAATTGGCGTGGGAAATCAGCATCCCGCTCCAAATTGCGCCTCGTCATTGAAGAGACACTTGATAGCGGTTTGCCGCCTAAGTATTCCAAATCTCTGTACGGAGAGAAGTGCGCCGCGCTCTTCGAGCATATTTATGAGAAGTACCCTGAGCGGGGTACGGGAATCTACGCAAGCGTCGCTTAGGTAACTGACGCCTCCACTGCCCCCCGTGTGCGGCCGCATTGTTCAGGCAACCTCGCCAGAGGAGATCGCCCGGGAGTTCGGGGCGGATCTCAGCGTGGGGGTGCGTGAGAGTCTGAGCACCCCTGCGGTTGGCGATACGGCGCTGGTACACATGGGGCGGCATCCGTGCTGGAGATTGGCCCCCTCGAGTCGCGCACTTGGACACGCCCCCCACAGCCCGCGACCCGCAGCCTTCGCCTTGCGTGCAGCGTTGAGTAGACGCTGATCGAACGCGCCGCGTGCGCCGTTCGGGAAGTAGGGTGTGGCGGCGCCGCGCTTCACCATCTCAAGGTTGACCAGGAACTCTGAGTTCCAGACCCACGCCTGCAAGATGCCGTCCGCGTCTTCTTCTGGAAGATTCGGATCAGTGACAGCACTCACCGGCATCCCTTCAAGAAGCAGACCTGCGAGTTCAAGCTCGGCCTCATCGCCGTAGCACTCGCTCCCAGGCTCTGGCGCGTCAATGTGCACGAGGCGAATCGGGATGATGTCCTCATACGCCACGCACTCATAGCCTTTCGTGATGCAGAGCTCAAACACATCGGAACCGTTGAGATCCACCATCACACCATCAATAGACGTCGGTCCATCAATGATCGACGTCCCGTCCTCATAGACATACGCCGGAATCAGCAGATTCCACGGCGACGCGCTGTCCGGGGTTGGCGTGGGGAACGGCTCAGCTGTTTGGAGTGGCGTGGCGATGGGCGATGGCGAGGGTGTTGAGCCCCCCGCGCCGACACGCTCGGGAGCCGAGCAGCCGGCCCCAGTCACCAATACGGCAGTAGCTACAAGCCAGACTAAAGGTCGCATCACCTTCCAAGTATGCGTTTTGGCTCCCTTCATGCCTAGAACCTGGCACGGGCCTCGCCAGAATGTGGATAAGTTTCACGCGAGGGAGTCTCATTTTCGCCCAGTTATGGGTTAGGATCCCCACCCAGCCACAGCAAGGAGGTCACATGCGCCCGCTCCGCCGCGCCGCCTCAGCACTCCTTGCCCTTGGCCTCGCCCTTGGCGCATTTACTGCATCCCCGGCACCTGTGCGTGCAGAAAGCGAGAACGCCGGTGAACTCGGGGCAGTGATCTTTGCCTTTGACTTCTCACGCTCCATCTACTGCACCTATGCCGGTGCTACGCCGGAGAACTGCACAAAGATCGGGCCAGATTTGGCTGCGGCGGTACAGGGCCTTGCAAATGATGTCGCAAAGAATAGTCAGGCTTACAGTGAGCGAAAAGTCACTTTCCAAGTTGTTGAGTTTGGCAAGAAAGCGTTTGTCGTCGAATCTTCAAGCGGCACGTGTAAGGGCAACACTGGTAACCCAGGTGGCACCGCATTACTCGTAACTTGTTTGGAGCAAGTCGCCACTGATTACTCACTCAGCGATAGCCCCCGCGCTGAGCTGTACGACACATTCTATTTTCCGCCACTTCAAATTGTTCGGGAGATTGAGGGGAGCCGATGTGGAATCATTCTTTTCACAGATGGCAAACCGAAAGACCCAGCAAAAGCGAGCACTCTTGCTGAAAAACTAGGATGCGCTGTACTTCCAGTATCCACCGGGGATCCTGACGAGATTGATCAAGACTACCTAGAAGACATCGCAAAGCCAGAGCTCATCGCATCTGAAGGCTGCGCTCAGTCTGGTCCCTTTATGTGGCCAGACGTGTATTTCGAAACAGCTCAAGAAGCTGTAGACGCAATTGGGCTAGCACTCGATCGGGTGGCCTGCCCGCCACGCGTTCCACCTTTGGACAAATGCATGACCGTTTCCGCATACGAACAAGCAATCATCGCCGTTGAGCTCGTGCCGATCCGCATTGGGAACACCGAAGACGACTCGTTTGTCACAGAGACCGCACCAGTCATTGGGACAAAACTCCCGCGGGGCTCTGAAGTGGAAATCACATCTCAAGAAGCGCCGCCGCCTGGATGCGAAGGCCCGCCACAGCCGGTAGTAGTACCAGACATGGTCTGCAAAGCACCTGCAGACGCTCAAGGCCTGCTCTCCGAAATCGGTTTGCTTTGGCAAGCGGTCGGACAGAGCGATGACTCTTACGTTATCTCGCATGACCCGGTCGCGGGAAGTTCTGTGGAGCCAGGTACAACTGTTGTTGGAACAACAGGAGTTGCAGGTGAAGGTTGTGGCTGCAAAGTTGAAAGCATCCTTGATTGGATAATTTGCAATTTGCTTTGGCTAGTTCCACTACTACTGCTCCTTTTAGGATCCAGGTGGTGGTGGGTTCACCGTGATTTGCAAGTATCTGTTAACGGTCAGCCCGCGGTCGGCCTTCGGGGTGGAACGCACGTGGGCTTCAATGTCTACGAAGGCGGCCGTACAGAGCGCGTGCCAAATCCAGCAAGTGCCAAAGTGCAGGTAACGCGATCGTTTTTCCGCTTCCTGCCTGGTACTAGGATTGAGGCGAACTCATTGCCTGGAGCACAGGCGGACCGCGGTACAAAATTTAGATTGGGCGAAGTTGTGGCTCTGACGCCTGACGTGAGAGCACGCTTCTCCCACGGTCATCCACGTCGCCAAGTTCGCCCTAGCGGTTCAAGCAGTTCTGGCTCGAAAGATTCGGGCATTAGCAGTGTTGTATAAGGCTGTAGAGGAGGGAATGACGCTATGAGCTTTGGCCATCGGTTTATCTATGTTGGTGTCGGCGGAAGCGGGCAAACAATCGGGCGGCAGCTTGAGAAAATTCTAAGAGACCAGATCTGCGGCCCAAATGGGAATAAGGCGCGGTTAAACGGAGGGGCTCTACCCGAACTCCGTCCATTTGAGCTGCCACGCTTTATCCAGACTATTTACATCGACTTCGCAGAATCAGATCTAGAGACGACTGCGACTTCACTCCATCGCGATCCGAACATTGTGAACGCTACTGCGACGTTCATTCACGCCCTACCAAAGTTCTCCGCATCTAATCAGATCACCAACCAGCTCAGAACCTCTGAGAATGCGATTACTCAATCTTGGCTCCCACCAAAAATTGGTGACTGGGGGACGGAACCAACGTTTGCACCCCTAGCTGTCGGTGCCGGCCAGTACCCAACGATCGGCCGCGCCGCGCTGTTTGCCATGCTCTCCGATCGTGGACCTGAAGGAATCTTGAATCAATTTGAAACTGCGCTCGGGAGAATCACCAGCTCAAAGGGGGACCTGAAGAGATACAACCCAAACGGACAGATCCAAGACAAAGTGATCATGCTTGTCGGAGGCTCATTTTCTGGAGGAACCGGCGGGGGCACCATTTACGATTTAATCCAACTCCTAACAGCTCGTGCCACGGAAAAACTGGGTTCTGACGTCACTGTAATCCCCTTGATCACTTTGCCGCGCAACTTTGATGCGGTGCTAGGAGAATCAAAGCGGAGGTCAAGTCGACTGAACGCCGCGAGAGCGATGGCAGACCTTGGAGCACTTGTAGATGAACAGAACGCGCCATCTCCAGTTTCGATTGCGCCTATCGAATACCCGCACGGCCACAGCGTGCAGGTGAAGGCAGGACTGATCAAATCCGTGTTCCTATTTGATCGACCGATTGACGCTCATGGAGTGCCAGTTGAGCATTCCATTGCGCGATTCGCACTAGACCTCGTGTCTGACGTTGAGACCCCTAAAGAGGATGCCAGCAAACGTACAAATGACCGCTCAATGCCCCTCTTGGACAAAATGATCAACGACAATGGGCTACTGCAGCTGAATCACCCGACGTTTGTTGGTAATCGTCCGTTTGCAATGGCTGCAACGGTGGAGATTCGCGATCAGATTCGTGACGTTGCAAAAATGATTAGCGAGGACATCCTAAGCGACTATCTTCTGGAAAGTGGAGACGTCATTCGGCGGGATGCGCCAGCGGTAGCGGAGCTCCGCGAGGCATTCGCAAAACAAGTTGGCCTCTATGCACCAGAAGAAGCGCCGGAGCAGTTGCGTGCTGACAATCGAACGTACGTAAGCCAAGCTAGAAGCTATAGCGAGCTCAACGAGGCCCATAAAGCTTGGCGTACCGAACTGGAGGAGTTCACACGGAGTGCAGAGGACGTGGATAGGTTTGCAGGCGCGAAAACCGCAGTAAGTCGCACACTGCAACTACTATCCTCCGACCCAATTAAGGTCATTCGCATCGCGCGCGAAATTAGCGCAACCAATGCGCGCCCTGTGTATTCAGTGCTAGTCAGCATGCACGCTGCACTAACTGACATTGCCAATCGAAAACTTCCATACAGCAGCGTCTCGCAAGAAGACTTTAAGAAGAAGATTTCTGAGCTCACAAGGCTTGCTTTCGGCTTTCCAGTCCCGGTGAAGCGGGTACCTGACGAGGGTATTGAGCAGTACTGCAAAGACGTCGAACGAGCCAAGATTTACGAAGCCTGGGAGAAATATCTAGCGACCAAGGGCGGCGATGCTTTGCAAACTCGCGCTGGCGAGGTTAAAGAAAGAGTCTCCGAATTCATGCGCGTGATTGAAGGAAAGGCCGAATCGCTCAAGAACGAGAAGCAGTCACGCCATGAGACCTTGACGACTCCAGCAATGCTTGCCAATTCCCAGGACACGAAAGAGTATTTCGAAAAGACCATCCGGAATGTTAGGGAGTCTTTGGCTGGACTGCTGAACGTGAGCAAGAGCGCGAATAGTGATATTGCAAAGTCGTTAATTGTGGCAACTCAAGAAGACGCTCTCCTCGACTGGGAGATTCGAGAGGGAGGAAAAGTTGACGCGCTTGCTAACAGCATAATTGAAGGCATCCAGCAGATGGTCTATGAGCGCCTAGATTCGCAAGAAAAACTCTACACCACCCTTCGCGCATTGTTGAACAGCGCAGAAGTCCGGCGTGGTGATGTCACTGAGGAGCAAAGTGCTCTGACCAGGCTAGGGAGCATAATCTTGAACAAGGTGAACACAAGTCTAGTGCCGCCCGACGTTTCCGCTGAAGCCGAAACACGAATCACAGTGAGCTTCCCAGGGCCCTTCAGCTCAAAGAAGGCGGAATGGTTGACTCATATTCTTGAAGGTAACCCGTTAATCAAGCAGCATTTGAAAGACGTGATTTTTGTTCCTAATTCCGCGTCTGATTCAATCGCGGTGGGAGTAAGCAAGATTGGGCTTGGGTTATTGGATGTTCCAGACGGCGCAGCCTCCGTAAACACATGGGTCAATGCTGCACATTCCCCAAAGGGTACCGATCGGCTTGCGTGGAGGCAGCGCACCGGATACCGCGACAGTATTGCCTTCGTTTCCAAAAGGAATAGGGTTAGAATGCTCCGTTCACTGATAGCTGCAGCGTGGAATGGCCGGTTGACCTTATTGCCTGCTGATAGTTCCACACCAGATTCATTCTCTACCCTGAGCCTTCATTTTGGAAACGTTCAAGCCGATCCAGTTTTAATCCCACTCCAAGGGGCATTCCCAAACCGGCTTGCGCAATTGCCGGATGCCTTTCTGGAAACAGTGGCGCACCTTTATGCATCGGGGTCAGGCAGAGCAACTGGCCACATCCTTACTGAGCTTTCGGACCTGATCCCTGAAGGTGCGAAAACTGGGTTGCTGCAACCGAAGGAAGCCATCCCAGATTTGTTTAATGCATTTGTGAGCCGTCACTTCAACACTGGATATTCGGACGGTAAGCAAGAGCTTGATGAAATCTACAAGAAGATTGGGGATATCCAGGCTGAGCGTGCGCGTTCTATGCACTCAGAGTATCGCGGCGAACTGCGGCTCGGCGCCCTTGAGGAATATCGAACATTTTGGGAGGAAGACATTCCCGCGGCATTGCAGGAGCCATACAACATTTTAGGATTCAACACCTTGTGGGAAATGTGTCTTGATCGTTTTGGGCAAGCGATTGAGCCAAGTCCAGCGAAAGGATCTGTAGGCGATCCTAGAAAACGTGCCTAGGCCTTAAGTGCAAACCGTCATTCGAATAGATCTGCGCGAAACAGCGACTCTTGATCGGCTCGCTGCGTCAGCCACACCTACAGGCCTAGCTGACTTTGAAGGTAGTTATGGGCTTGGGCCGGAAGGCAAGAACGTAGTTTTGCCGCTACGCCTCTTGATCATTGATCCACGTGGAGACACAAAGACGCGAGTCAAAATTGAAGTAGCGCTCGCGCGCATCCTTCAGGTTGACCCGCCAGCTCGCGCAATGATTCTTCTGAATCCAACGGAGGGCAATGCATCGGCAATTCTTGGGGATCACACATTGCCGGAGATCTACTCCTTCCCACACGTCAAGGTCATTGAGATGCGAGGGGATCGGCTCTCGTCGGTGCATGAGGGGAGCACTGCGGAGGCGACGGAGTTTCCTGCGGATGCGCGTTGGGCAGAGGAGTATCGGCGCGATGCAGAGGAGTTCCTCCTCGACCCACAGACGTTTGATCGCGTCTGGGAGGCCATTGAGCAGGGACAGGTTGTGTCGCTCGGCATTCGCGTCGCTGGGCTTGGTGCTGGGCGAGATCGGGCCGTGGCGGATGCAGCGCTTCGACTCTCTGTCGAGCTTGATCCGCTTCGTGAACCGGCAACGGGGAGTGAGCTACCTGATCGATGGCCGATCGATAACGAACTCCTTCCAGTCGCGGAGAAGGATCTGAACGCTGCAGCGGAGCGCGAGGAGCAGCTTCACCTGCCAGCTGGTGTTGGTGCAATTGCTCGCGTGCGCAAGGTCTTCTTTACGTCAGTGCTTAAGCCTTCGCCGGAGCGCTACAACGGTGTGTTCAATGCCATTGGAGAGCGCCTGCGTGATCGACCCGAGCGCCTCGCGACGCTGCTTGAGGCAACAGAGCGCCGAGAGCAGGACGGCAGTTTCAAGGTGCACCCTGTGGCTGCTGCAGATCTTGATGCAGAGTTTGGTGGCGGTGTTGTGTACGGAGACTCGTACGCAAAACTGTATGCAGAGGGGCGTGATGCTTCTAGTCAGATTGAGAAGATGGTTCGAACTGCGGCGGATTACGTGGGACGGGGAGTTGCCGCTGCAATTCCAGCGAGGTGGTTACATCAGGATGAAGAGGCGGTACGCCCAGTAGGAACCGCAGAGGGCGTTGCCATGTTGCGCGACCAAGACCAGCCGTGGAACGAATCGGCGCGCACAACGGCAGCTGATCGCCCGCAAGGAGCGTGGCCGGCTGGACTGCCGCTGCGCGGCGCGTTCTTGGCCGTAGGGCTGTTGGTTGCGTTTGCAGCAGGAGTTGGTGAGCCGCAGTGGCCGCTCCTCAGCTGGGTGGCGCTCGGAGTTGGACTCTTCGTACCTGCCATCCTCTCTCCACAACTACGCGCCCGCATAGACGTACAACTACTCACCTGGGGAATCGCGGGCTTTACCGTGGCGCGGCTGCTGATTGACCCACAAAGCCCAACGAATGCGTTGATCTCCTTCCCGCAATCGTGGGATGTGCACCCAGGGCTCAGGCTGGCGATCGGCGTTGCTGGTGGTCTGGCGGCAGCCTCTGCAGCGGCGGCGCTTGTTGCCTTTGAGGCGGCGGCGGAGCACGCGCTTCCGGGTCCTATTGGCTGGCTGCTCCGCCGAGGTTTCGGGGGCATGCGTCGGCTCATCGCCTTCTTCATCGCGTTCGCCGCGCTCTGCGTTGTATTCAACGTGGGATCAACTGAGGTGTGGACCGCAACAGGCGTGTTCCCGGGCGAGTATGAGCGCGCGTCGCGAGTCACTGCTGCAGTAATCCTGGCGTACCTCTTTGCACGATTCGCTCCGGCTGGTGTCCTGATGGCAGTCCTCATGGCCTGGGTCCTGAATCCATTCTCGAGTGAGCCGTTCCAGCCACTCGGGGCAAGTCTCCCCGTTGATATTCCGTATGCAGCACGCCTCGTACTCGCCTTGGTTGTTGCTGGCCTCTTCCTACTCTGGTCAAAGCGTGAACGGGTCGGCTCGGTAAAGACTGCCCCCGTTGGTCATGGTCTGAGTGCGCCGAAGGCTTCCCACTGGATTGGTGCCGCGAAGACTGATCCGTCACCCAAGGCACTCATCCCAGACCAGGAGCAGTCACTTCCAAAGGTCTGCCACGAGCGTCCAGCGGTTGACTGGATTGGGAATCCTGAGTGGGCGGCGCTTGAAGCGTGTGGCGAGAGCCAGACGGTTGTCCTTGAAGAGGCTTTGCCGAGTGAGCTTGAACCTACGCTGAAGCAGCAGCGCTACACCGTTGGCACAGCGATCAAGAAGACGCAAATTCTTGCGCAACTTACTGAACTTGGGTTTGTCAAAGTTGACGCACTGACTGAACCGCTTCAGTACTCTGCCGCACGCGGCAGCATTAGCCTGATGAAGCAAGACCGAAGCATTGCGCGCATTGTGATCACTGCAGATGCAGTCAGTGAAATTCTTCAACTTGAAAATGAAACAGATGAAACAGGAGAGTCACTGACCGAGCTCGAAATTGAGAACACCGTCATGGCTGAACCAACAACACCACCTATGCCGAAGACGACAACGTGGACGCCGCGCTCGGCTCGCCTGATTGCGGCCGGAGCGCCGTGGAGGATCCCAGATGGGCTCTCGCTTTACTTGGGGTCGCCTATCTGGTCATCTCGCCTCGGGTCGTTCATCTTCCTTACCGCATCAGCACTGGTGATTGCTGCACTCACTGCGCAGCTGGTCGTTGAGATTCTCTACTGGTTTGAAATCATCAAGGAGTATCCGGTCAGAGTTGGACCTGGAGGAATTGATCCAGCCATTGCGCTCTTCTGGCAGGCGATCTGGTTGACTGCTTTTATTGGAATGATCCCGTATCTTGCGGCGAGCTACTTCACTGCAGGGCGTTTGCGTGAATGGGTTGAGCAGGTCGGCTATGCCGACGCGGCACGTGCGCTAGCGCGGCTTGAGGCGCTTGCTCGACTCACGGCGCAGCAAGAGGTTGCGCGCGTATCACTGCGCCGGGAATACGCACGTACTGCAGATCAGGCTGCACAACTGGTTGAGCAAGCTGCAAGTGCAGGCTCTGCTGCGGCAAAAGAGTTTGGCGAACATCTAGCCAGCACATCAGATCGCCCACGTCCTCTATCAGGGCGTGAAGCAGCCTCTCCCCACCGCGAGATTCTTGGTGCAGGTGCAGATCTCCCTGGCACGGACGCCGCCGGCATTTACCGTGTCTATCCCCACTACACAGCAATCTTGCGCCGCGTGTTTGCTGGGGCAATGGACTTCCAGGTGCGCGAACGCTTTGCTCGTACGCGGGGTGAGTTCCATGCCGAGACAAAGGACCTCATTGCTGAAGGTGTCACGATTGCCTTGAGGGAGAAGCTCAACGTCATCCATCGTCGCGGTTTGATGGTTGGTGAACTCGAAGAGGCAGGGAAGGATCTCGGCGCAGCGGTTGCAGACGAGCTGTGGGCTGACCACAGCGTGCGCACGGCGGCACTCAACGCGCTAAGCGTTAAACCCGACGCTGCAATCCCGCAGCTCCTCTCCCCGGGCCAGGCGCGCATGCTTGGAACAACCGCTACCCAGTTCGCCGTCCTGCCACAGCCACTCGTGCGTAGCGCTTCGCTTCTGAGCGAAGCAGGAGTTGGTCCTGTGATCATCTCGCAGAGCCTCGAATCGGCAGGAATCATTCGCGTCACACCGTTCCGCGAGGGGTTCTACGATTACGGTCAAGTTCGTGGACCAGAGGAGGAGAGCGGTGCGGCCTGACGCGCGTGACTCGTGGAAAGAGCTGCTTGAAGAGGAGCGCCGCCCTGCCGAGCGCGGAAGCGCCGTGAACTCAGCGCTCAGCGCGCGCAAGGTCTTGCTCTACGCCACCTTTGGGACTGCCGGGGTTGCATTGGCAATTCCTATCGCAGTGACCGTGGTGGTCTTTACCGCAGGGCTACTCCATGAGGGCGTGACGACGATCCAAGCTCTCCTTGGTCGATAGCCCCACTACGGAGTGATGTAGATCCGATCTCCCCACGCGGCCGCTTCTAGCGACGTGATTGTGTACGAGAGCGCATCGACGTATTCACCGGCCGATAGTGGAGCGGCGCTAAATCCCTCGCCGAATATATCCGCAAGGATCTGAAGCGGGCCTTCAGTCGTATTGACCGCTGTGTCCACGAGGTACACCAGAGCCCCTGATTCAACGAGCTGCTTATCCCAGCCGATAGGCCTTCGGGACTCAATGACAATCGCGCGCGTTGCACTTAGTGGCAGAACGATAAGGGTGGTACCCATGCCCGCCTGCAACGCGTTGACATTGACTTCAGTGCCTTCTGATGGCCTGGCGCAGACAACCTGAGAGTCGGGTATCCAGCCAAGACGCCAGCGATCCCAGCCGAGAATGGTTGGAGCAGTTGATTCACTCCATCCGTAACTCATGAAGTCAAAACTCCCAACAAACTTATGCGCGTCTTCGAACGACTCCCCGGAGTCACCGTTATAGAGGTCTTGTAGCCCAATCACGTGCCCAATCTCATGGGCGAGGATCATTGGATCTACGAGTTCCTGCCACCAGTCACCACCGGTGACAATTGTAGAAAAAACACCCTTCCCCTCATCGGTTGGGATGCGGTCTGGGAGTGTGAGTTGAAAGTCTCCAGCGACTCCATTTGCTAACTCAGTTGCGAACACCGCAACGACATCAATTCCGCTGAAATCTATACCAGGGTCAGCCTTCCTTACTGCTTCGCTGACATAACTAACCACACTCTCATTTTTTGCCTCTTGCTGAAGGATGTTGTACTTGGCGGAAGGCTTGTCCATCATGATCCAATCACTACTTGGGATAAGATCAATGGACAGCTTGCCGTATGACATCTCACTGTAGATCTGTGAGACATGATCTTCAATCTTCTTGTGAAGCTCTGAAACAGGGCTGCGGCGCGCAGCATCTGGGAACTCAACGTAGATAACTGCGATACGGAGTGAACCAGTTGTCGAGACATCGCTGTAGTCATCAATGGGGAATCCGGCAGAGAAATACCACTCCGATTCCGTTGGACCGAGTTTGCACTCAGACACTGGGAGAAGGCCTGCAACAGCAGCCTGTGGCGGGGCGGATACGGATGGCGTTGGGCTCGGATCGCCGGAGCCAGTTGGCGTTGTTGTTGTGGTGTCTGGGGACGGCTCAGCTACGCCGGTTGTGCCAGATGTTGTTAGCAGCCCAACACGATGTGCGCCTCCGACAAGGCTTGTAGCGAGAAGGACCGCGCTGAATAGCGCTGCCATTCGCAGCAGAGTGGTTCCAGGCTTTGGGAACCTGATACTTGGGCGCGATGGTGTCGTTGCAGGTGCAAACGCATCTTGTCCATCAAACCAAGCTTCGAAGCGGTCCATACGGCGGTTCCTCGTCTCCTATTCGCGAAGGAGGCTCAGTTTGGACTGAAACGTCCGCAGAGGCAAGAGTGCGGTTACGGCGCCTCAACCAGGGGCTTCACCTCGAGCATGAGGCGCTCCATGGTCTGGTGGTCGTAGGGGGCGGGGAGCTCAACGAGGGCGGTGTCGAAGCCGGCATCCATGTAGGCGCGGAGCTGGGTGGCAACGTGTTGTGGGGTGCCGAGCATCGGGCGGTTCGGTTCGGTGATCTCTTTCACGTCCACCTTGTTGTGCTTCGCCTGGGCCTCCCAGACGGCGCGGGCCTCGTCTTCTGAGTCGCGGATCACCATCCAGATGTTGGCGGTGCGGGCGATCTCCTTCTCGTTGCGGCCAACGGCAGCGCAGTGTTCCTTGAGGACGCCGTCAAGTTCCTGCAGTGTATTTGGGTCGCCGAAGCCGTTCCACATGTCGCCATATTTGGCGAGGGTGAGGAGCGTCTTGGTGCGGCCGTTGCCGCCGATCATGATCGGCACGCGCTTCTGGATGGGGAGTGGTGCATGTGTCAGTTCGCTGAAGTTGTAGTGGCCACCCGCGGGGGAGGTGACGGTGTCGCCGTTCAAGAGGGCGCGCATGGCGGCAACGGATTCATCGAGCCAGGTGAGGCGCTCGCCAATGCTCTTACCGAACGGGATGCCGTGGTGTTCGTGTTCGTAGTCGAACCAGGCGCCGCCAATGCCAAGGATGGCGCGGCCGTTTGAGGCGTGATCCAACGTGCTGATCGCCTTCGCCACAATCCCCGGATTGCGGAAGGTGTTGGCGCCCACCATTAGGCCGAGCTTGATCTGCTTGGTGGCGG
>CANKWG010000044.1 GCA_947487325.1 Oxalobacteraceae bacterium
CAGGCGGGTACGGCTGGATCAAATCGCTAATGTTTACGACACCGTCGCCGAGCCACGCGCCATCGCTACCCAAGATGGCAAATTGGTGGTTGGCTTCGAAGTTTCGCGCACCAAGGGCTACGGTGAATTGATGGTGGCGCAAGGTATTCGCGAGGTGGTGGATAAGCTTCGGGCAGATAATCCTAATCTGCGTATTGCGGAGGTCATCGATAACGCGCAACCGGTTGAAGAGAACTACCAAGGCTCAATGATTCTGCTGTACGAAGGCGCGCTGTTGGCGGTGCTGGTGGTGCTCTGGTTTTTGCGTGATTGGCGTGCGACTTTGGTGGCGGCATCCGCTTTGCCGCTGTCGGTGATCCCGACCTTTCTGGCAATGTCATGGTTTGGCTACACCATCAATACCGTAACCTTGCTTTCATTAGCGCTGGTGGTCGGTGTACTGGTGGATGACGCGATTGTCGAGATCGAAAACATTGCGCGACACCTGCAAATGGGTAAGACACCCATGCAAGCCGCACTCGAAGCTGCGGATGAAATCGGTATGGCAGTGATTGCAACCACGTTTACCTTGGTCGCGGTGTTCTTGCCGACCGCATTCATGGGTGGTGTGCCGGGCTTGTTCTTCAAACAGTTTGGTTGGACTGCCGCCGTGGCCGTGTTGTCGTCGTTGGTGGTGGCGCGCTTATTGACGCCAATGATGTCGGCCTATTTGCTCAAGCCGGCGAAGCATGTGGAGCAGAAAGATGGCTGGCTGATGCGTAGCTACCTGCGCATCATGCGCTGGTGCCTACGTTATCGATGGGTGACGGCGATTGCCTCGGCATTGTTTTTTGTGGCTTCGTTGTCGCTGGTGCCCTTGCTGCCGACTGGCTTTATACCGCCATCTGATCGCGGACAAACGCAGATCACGGTCGAGCTGCCGCCGGGCAGTACCTTGGCAGAGACCACTTCAGTGGCCGAGCAGGCAAGACTCGCCGCGATGAAAGTCAAAGGTGTCGAGAGTATCTTCAGCTCTATCGGCGGTGGTTCCAGTGGTGACGCATTCGTTCCTGGCGCTGCGGCCGAAGCGCGACGCGCTGTACTGACGCTGAACATAATTCACCGTGATAAGCGCGCTGAATCACTTCAAGATCTTGAGGATCAGCTGCGCGCCAAGCTGGATGAAATTGCAGGTGCGCGCTTTACCGTCGGCCCGCCGGATACTGGCGTCAAGATGCAGCTGGTCTTGAAAAGTGATGATCCGTTGGCGCTCGCGACGGCGGCACGTAGTCTCGAGCGCGAGTTACGGACGCTGAATGGTATCGGTAATGTCAACTCAAGCGCATCGCTGGTCCGACCCGAGATCATCGTTCGACCCGATGCCGCGCGCGCTGCCGACCTCGGTGTGACCACTGCGAGCATTGCAGAGACGGTTCGTGTTGCTACAACAGGTGACTATGACATCAACCTGCCTAAGTTGAATCTATCAGAACGTCAGGTGCCGATTCGCGTCAAGTTGCCCAATGATGTGCGCGCTGATCTGGCAGCGATAGAACGCCTATCGGTACCGGGACGACAGGGTCCTGTGATGTTGGGTACGGTTGCCAGCGTTAGCATGGACAGCGGTCCAGCACAAATCGACAGACTGAACCGTAGCCGCAATGTCACCTTGGAGGTGGAATTAGGAAGTCGCTCGCTGGGTGAATTGAATGAAGAAGCGCGTGCACTACCCAGCATGAAAAACCTGCCGCCCTCGGTCACGATTGCTGAGCTAGGTGATGCGCAAGAAATGCAGGCGCTGTTCGAGAGCTTCGGCATCGCCATGCTGATTGGCGTGCTCTGCATCTATGGGGTGCTGGTGCTGCTATTCCACGATTTCATGCAGCCGCTGACAATTCTCGCAGCGCTGCCGCTGTCGATAGGTGGTGCTTTCGTTGGTCTGCTGGTCACTCACAAAGCATTGTCGATGCCATCCATGATCGGGTTGATCATGCTGATGGGTATCGTGACCAAGAACTCTATTCTGCTGGTTGATTATGTGATTCTCGCGCGCGGCGCGGGCATGTCGAGGTTCGACGCACTGGTAGACGCTTGCCACAAGCGTAGCCGCCCGATTCTGATGACCACGATTGCGATGGGTGCGGGGATGATGCCGTTAGCGCTTGGCTTCGGCGCTGACCCAAGTTTCCGTTCACCTATGGCGGTCACGGTAATCGGCGGCTTGATCACCTCTACCTTGTTATCTCTGCTGGTGGTACCTGCTGTCTATACCTTCGTCGATGATGCTCAAGGTCTTCTGCGGAGACTCAGCCAAACCATTCGGCGTAAAGCGGCTTAGCCAAGAGCGTATTCAGTATGTTCACCCGTACGATGTGCCGAGTACGATTCAATAAGTCGCTCGCCCACCACTCAGATCAAACACCGCACCCGTGGTGAATGAGCATTCTTCGGTACAAAGCCAGGCCACCATTGCGGCGATTTCTTCCGGAGTACCAAAACGTCCCATCGGTATCTTGCTGAGCATGTAGGCAATATGCTCAGCAGAGTTCTGATCCAGAATGGCCGTCTTCACTGCAGCAGGGGTAACACAGTTGACGCAGATGCCGGTGTCGGCCAGTTCTTTGCCCAACGATTTGGTCAGGCCAATCACGGCGGCCTTGCTCGCGCTATAGGCGCTGGCATTCGGATTGCCTTCTTTGCCCGCTACCGAGGCGATGTTCACGATGCGACCGTAATTTCGTTCACGCATACCGGGTACCAACTCGCGGCAGCAGAGAAAGGTGCCATTGAGATTGATGTCGATGATCTGCTCCCACGCATCGATCGGGTACTCCCAGAGCTTGGCATTGACTCCGCTGATACCGGCGGAATTCACCAGAATGTCGACCGGGGCGATCGCTTGCGTGTGGCGGGCTGCTTCAGCCACGGAGGCATGCGAAGCAACATCGACCGTAAAGGTATTGACCACGCTACCAGCAGCGTTGGATTGCAGACTGTGCGCCGCCTGTTCCAGACCTTTGGGATCGCGATCCCAGAGTGTGAGTCTGGCGCCCGAAGCCAGCAGGCGGTTCGCTATAGCGAAGCCCAAGCCGGATGCGGCACCGGTAACGACTGCGTGACGCTGCTGAAGGTTCAATTGATTCGTCATGGTTTCACCGTATCGATTTTGCCTAGCCATAATGGCTTTTGGCGGTAATCGGGTCCAAGCGAAATAGCATCGCGTTGCACAGCATTGCTGACTAGACTGAAGCGGTCTGGTATCAAGCTGCCAGTCTTCGCCATCTCTTGCAGCAGGTAATATGAAAACAAACGATGTCCGCGTCCACGTAGTGCGTTAGCGAAATCGGACGGTCCACCCGCAGCGAGCACCGTCAGGCGTGTGTCTTGCGGAGGCGTCACCCCATCACGTGAGACGGGAATCACCGGCGCGACATCTTTGTAGATCAGCTTGTTACCTTCGGAGCGGCCAGAGAAACACGTATCGAGTACAACAACGATCTGCTTGGCATTACTGCGCAGCAGAGTTTGATAGAACTCATCTAGCCTGAAAGCAGGATCATCGAGGCTACCATCCGAGGCATCCTGAGGGATCAACACCGTGTGCTTGCCATCACGTGTCGGTGCCGCATGACCTGCGTAGTAAACAATCAATCGGTCTTTGTTCGTCAGGCGACCCGCCATAGAGCGCAGGCGCGTCATCATGCGCACACCGGTCGCATCATCATTGATGAGGCTGATCATCTGGTCTGGTGGGATGCCGAATTGTTTGCGCACCAGCTCAGCGAAACTCCTTGCGGAGCGGTCTGCAAATGCCACACGCGGCAGATCATCATAGGAGGCAATGCCAACTACGACCGCATACGTATTTCCTGTAACCGGAGCTGACGGAATCTTTGCAATGACGTCGCTCAGATCGTCCTTGTATTCGCCTTCATCCATGGTTTTCAGGCGGGTTTCAAGCTGACGAATCTCTTCGTTCAGCCTTTCTTTTTCGGCGCTGACCTGCTGTCGCTGTCGCACATCATCACGCAGCTCCTCGAGTCGCTCGCGCAGCTTGCGGCTTTCAATATCGTCTGTCAGCACCAGTGATTGTGTCGAGACGGTACCGCCATCAATTTTCCGCAGTGGCTTCAAGTTTCCGACCTGTCCTGCTTCCAGCTTTACGGTGTCCAGTGCCGCGAGTTCAACGTTGTCAATGAATTGCATGGCCAGCACTTGGTCACCCACCATCAAGTGACCCGACACTGGGCGTATGGATTTGTCACCTAAGGCCATGCGCAGGAAGGGGCGTGCGCGACTCATTAATTGCTTGAGTCGTCGACCCTGATCCGAATCGATATTGTCTTGCGTCACCATCGTAAATGACACGGGTGCGCGATCCGGTTGCGTTGAGCCCGCGACCGTAATGATGAAGCGTTTTAGATCGGCGTCATAGACAACGTTCTTTACCTCGGGTTCGCCCGCCATTTCAGAAAGACTGTCACTGATCGACTGCAGCACTAGAGGGCGTGGCAATGTTTTCGGCAGGCTGTCCTGGAACTCGCGCAATTTGCGGTTGAGCTGCTCAATCCGACGGTTGTAAGCCGCTAGCTTGGCTTCTTCGCTGGCGCGCGTGGCTCGCACGCGTTCATTGAACGCTGCAGTGGATTCGAATTCGTCTCGCGTCAGTGTGACTTCGGGTGGTGGCCTCGATGCTTCTATCTCGCGTTTTTCGCGACGCAAATCCTCTGGCAATTCTGCAAGACGCTGCATCTGGGTTTCGCCACGCTTTTGTGCTGCCGCCGCGATATCTTTCCAGGCGACCGTGCGTGGTCGGCTGCTACCCGCCTTGCGGCTCCGCGCTCCGATAAGATCTGAGTCCGCAACCCAGACTAAATCGGGGCTTCTGCGATATTCCGCGAGCAATCGCCAGCTCTCTGGCGCCTTGAATTCGAGCGGGGTCCGTGCCAGCGGGCCGGAAACGCTTGCATTGACAACACAATTTTTGCAAACCACCGAAAGACTATTCAGGTTGCCGGACTGAGTAAACGCGTCGAAGAGTTCGTTACCGATATCAATCGATCCTGAGCCCTGGGCATCGAGTTGTATTTCACGCCGGATCGTGGTCTTCAGTCCGCTAATTTCGATTTGCGCACTTTTCATCGGAATCGTGACCCACTCAGTGCGGCCAGTGGGAGTGGCGCGATCGCGATCCGGCTCTTCGCTGAGTACCTGCGCACTCGTCTCATGACCGAAAGTGTCTTTCAAAAAATTCTTCGGAGCGAGTAGTGGATACAAGCCAATCGTGAATGTAGCGGCTAGCGTAGAACCAACAGGATTGGCACGTTTGCCCGTGACCTCGCTGCGTTGTACGATGGGTGCCTCAAATTCTGGTGCGTTGATTTTTTCTCTCAGAGCAAAAGTCAGCACACCGCGCTGATCGACGTACGCGGATTCAAAACCCTGAGTTTTTGTGCTGGCCGCGTTTGGATTCAGGTAGCGAGTTTTTCCTGTGACTTTGCTAACCTGGTTGGTGTAATCACCACCACAGGCGGTCAGTCCGAGGACTGTCACGAGCAGAATACAAAATGAAGACGCGAATCGCGGCGGCAGTACATTGACGGCGTTCATGATGAAGATTTTATGGGTTGGCTAGCGTTGCAGAATCATGACGCGCCCTGCGGTAGAGCAGACCGCGCGTAGCAGGATGATTATAAGAAATTGTAAGGATACGCTGTATCGATAGTTTCGGCGCCAAGCCAGTTTTATTGAGACGAATATTTTCAAATTGAAAATATCACCTTTTGCTCACCCGTAAGTATCTGCGAATTGACGTTATTTTTAATATGATAACCATCGTCGTGCCCGACTGCTGCTATATTCAATTTTTTAATAGCTGACGGCATTTTCGCTTCGGCGCTGATATTTTTTTGCTATCCATGGACGATGCACGTTTCAACCACGCCCTTAATGAACTGAAATCCGCCAAAGAGCGACTCGCGTCCCTCGAGCGGGATCAGGTTGCGCTGGCCGATAGGATCGCGGCGGCGCGCCGCGCTCAGCGGCGCATTGGTTTCTATCTTTTCGGTTTGGTCACTCTGTTTGCCTTGGTAATGGCCGGAGCCTTCACCTTGCTGCTTTGATTGGTGAGGCTGTGCTTCAGATTTTCAGTCAGAGACTCAGCGCCAAAGCGTCGAACTCTTGAGTAAATGATCGCGGAAGATTGTCGCAATCGGCGACAACTGCTTGCCCTTGTGGTGCACTACATGCCATTGCGATTGCAGAGGAAAGCCTCTGATGTTCAATACAACCACGCCATGTCCTGACGCCTGTCCCTGCAGTGCATGTTGCGAAATCACGGCTACACCCAGACCACCTGCCACGGCTTCCCGAATCGCTTCATTGCTGCCAAGTTCCAGCTTCATCTCTGGGTTGAATCGCAGGCTGCGAAAATGTGCATCAGTGGCCATGCGGGTTCCAGAGCCGGGTTCGCGCAGAATAAAACGGTTTGTGGCTAGCTCACGCAACTCCATAGGATCGCGATTGACGCGGTGCTTTTTACGGGGGCCTATCACTACGAGTGGGTTGGGCATGAACACCTGATCTTCAAGATCGAACGTGGTGGGTGGCATGGACATAATGTAGAGATCATCGAGGTTATCCGCCAGCCGGCTGACAACGCCATCGCGGTTGAGTACTTCCAGTGAAATATCGATGGCGGGATATTTTTCGCAGAAGCTACCGAGCATACGAGGTACGAAATACTTCGCTGTGCTGACCACCGCTACTTTCAGACGGCCTCGCGTCAGGCCCTTGAGACCATCGATTTTTTGTTCAAATGCTTCCCACTCGGCCGACATCGCGCGTGCGGTACGGGCGAGTTCTTTACCGGCTTCGGTCAAGTGAACCCGTTTGCCTATCACTTCGTATAAAGGCATACCAACCGCATTTGCGGCCTCGCGCAGCTGCATGGAAGCGGTGGGTTGAGTCACATGGGTCGCGCGCGCTGCGGCACTGATGCTGCCCGTATCGGCCAGTGCCAGCACCAGTCGTAGCTGCCTGAAAGTCATATTCATCGTATTTTATCTATGATAAATAACGTAAAAATCGATTTTACTCGATTATTAAAAATGCTTATCCTTCGCGCCATAAGGAGGATGTATGCAAAATTTGCTCGACCCGGCAATTCTTTTTTTTGTATTTGGTGTGATCGCTGGCTGGCTGCGCTCTGACCTCGAAATACCAGCAGCCACCGCAAAATTTCTGTCTCTCTACCTTCTGATGGCCTTGGGCCTCAAGGGTGGCTTCGCTCTCGCCGCTTCAGGGCTGAACCCCTCGGTGATGATCAGTCTTTTCGCGTCGATCCTGATGGCCTTCATCGTACCTGCGCTGGGTTATCTGTTTCTGAGAAACCGAGTGGCACGATTCGATGCCGCTGCCGTTGCAGCCTCATATGGTTCGGTTAGCGCGGTGACCTTCGTGACGGCGATGCAGTACCTCGAGTCGCAGCAGATGTCGCCAGGTGGTCACATGGCGGTTGCGATGGTGCTGATGGAGTCGCCTGCGATTTTGATGGCGGTCTTACTCGCGAACATGATTCGCCAAAAACAGGCGAGTGCGCAAATTGTCACGGGGCAGGGTGGCACTGCGGCCGTGTCGGGGTCAGGAGTGGGAAATTTTTCCGGGCCCTCGATAGGCAAGGTGATTCATGAATCCTTCACCAGCGGTGCGCATTTGTTGTTACTAGGCTCGTTGCTGATCGGGTATATGAGTGGTGAAGCGGGCAAAGTCATGATGCAGACCTTTTCAACGGATCTGTTCAAAGGCATGCTGGCCTTCTTCCTTTTGGATATGGGTCTGATGGTTGCGCGCAGCATGCGCGATGTAAAAGGTAAGTCCCCCATCCTGATTGCTTATGCAGCACTGGCGCCGGTAGTTCACGCAGGGATCGCGCTGTTGATCTCGATGTTGCTGTCATTGCCGGTAGCGGATGCAGCGCTCATCATGGTGCTCTCGGCCAGCGCTTCGTACATCGTGGTACCGGCGGTCTTGCGTTATGCAATTCCGGAGGCAAATCCCTCGCTCTATTTGGGCTTGTCGCTCGGCGTCACTTTTCCGCTGAATATTCTGTTCGGTATCCCTGTCTATACGGAGGTCGCCAGGCAGCTGCTCGGCTGAGTGCGACTTCTTTTTTTGATAAGGGTGTGTCCCGGACTGCTCTGCAGGAATTCCCTAAAGCAGTTATCTTCGGAGTACTGGCTGCACAGCGCCGGGACAACATCCTTAAAATCAAAAAAAATGGGAGTCATCCATGCCGCAACTTTACCGCGCACGTAAAGCGCAGCACGCAAGACTGGCACGGACAATCGTGTTCGTCGGTCTCTTTGTCGGCGGCGCAGTAAACGCGACCATTACGGACGGGGACAACCCTTTTGAATTGTTTGACTCCGCGCGCAACTTTACCGTCACATCCAAGGTCACTTGGATACCAGTGGACAATATCCAGGCGACTTGCAATCGCGAGGCCAAGATACGCGGCTACGCCGCGTATGATTACGAGGTGAAAGCCTGCTCATTTTATGAAAATGACGTCTGCATCGTGTTCACTCAAAAAAAGCTGAACATGCATACGCTGGGCCATGAGGTACGCCACTGTTTTCAGGCGAACTGGCACGAGTAAGGGCTTAGAGACGCTAGTCTCGTCATAGCGATTGCGGTGTTTGCATTCTTGGCATCTTTTGCATCATTTGCAAAGCACCGGCACATCGCATAAATTTTCTTCTGAACTCGCGACATCGGCTGTCGCAGCTCATATGCGCTGGGTGGTTGTCAAACGCGGACTTGCCCAGCGCCCCCTGAGAAGACTGTGATCAGTTTTCCTGATTCAGCCGCTTGACCCAATCCTCAATCGCATCAGCGACATTTTTCGATTCACAGAAGTCGGGTATCTTGTCTACCGCTGTGATCAGCAAGCTACGAATGAACTGCATGTCTTTGTCTGAATAGCAGTAACCGATTTGCTGATCGGAGGCTTTCAGCATCGCGTCATGTTTACGCTTGCCGTCCTTGGCTTGCGTCAGAAATTCAGCTGAGCATTTCTTCTCGTACTTTCCAGCGACCAGTGAGCCCATGTAGGTCGTGATCAGCAAAGCACTGTCATCGTAGGTTTGAAATTTGCACTGCGCGTAATTCGGGTTGGACGAATCAGGCGAGATTTCGAAAATATTTTGTGCGCTTGCTGCTTGCATGGTGAGCAGTAGGGCTACGCCGAAAATCAATCGCTTCATGGGTTCTGCCTCGGATAAGTTATTGTGTTTATAATTTGTTGATATTGCGGGGTTGTTTTAATTTTCCGCAGAATGTCACTTTAACCCGATTGGGCCGCTCGTGGGTGGTGCGCGAAATCAGTTCATGGGCTTGAATTGCTGAAGCCCGCCAGCATCAGACCGTATAGATTCGCCTGACCTACTTGTCCACCTTTGAGCAGTACTTCCTTGTTGTGTATCAGCGGGTCATCGGACACCAGCGTGCAGACATGGGCATTTTGTCCGAAGTGACTGGCTTTGATTTCCAACGCGCTGGCGCGGATGTCGCGCATGGTGAAGCTGGATGAGTCCCCCCCCGCAACCACCAGTCTTTGCAAGCCAGCCTGTGCGAATGCCACACGCGCCAGTCGCGCGAACAGAGAGCCGATATGCTGCGCCATCGCCGATGCGCTTAAAGCTTGAGCCGACGCTGCTGAAACCAGAGCATCATCAGGGCCCTCCGCGGTGAATACGACCACGCTGGTGCCAGATTTCAGTGCATCGAGCATGCGATTTTCCAGCGCCTCCAGCGCGCCAGTATCTTGACCTGTCAGCAAGCTTAGATCCGCACGCATCGTCAGAAAGCCAGCCTCTCGCGCCCACGCGATCTGCTCTGCCGACAAGGAAGAACAACTACCGGAGAGCACCAGCAGCCGGTCAACTGCATCTAGCTTGTGAGTCGGCTGGCTTGATTTCAGTCGTCCGGACTGGCGCAACCATGCGCCAAGTCCATGAGCAAAACCCTGCGCAGCCATTGCGCACACTTGACGTTGTCGCGATACATGCCACAAGCTGGCAGCCGCGGTCATCACTTGCTTTAGCGTGTAACCATCGAACACCACACTGTCTTGCGCGATGAGCTCCGTAGCAAGTGCATCGGGGCTTGCTTCGAAATGATCCAGTGAGCGCAAATCCACCGCATGGGACGGGGTGAAACCTTGCTGCGTGAGCACCAGTGATAAATCCGATTCATTCATCGGCGTCACGGGATGACGCGACATCACCGGATGACGATCGAGTCGATACACCGCTGTGCCTGCGCGTGCGTAGTGATGACCAAACAGGGTGTAACGGCCGAACTCAGGCGTGGCTGCGAGCACGGGTATCAGGCTACCCGGCCAGCACGCTTGCATCAGTTGTATCGCATAGCCCAAACTGCCTGTATCAGTCGATGAGTCAAAGGTAGAGCAGCATTTGTACTGCACCAGCGGTACCTTAAGTTGCCGGAATTTTTCCAGCACTGGCATCAGTTCGGCACGCATGCCATCAGGATCCAGCGAGCGCGCTGTGCCTGCCACGCCGACCACGTCGTAGTTTCGGGCGGCGTGTTCAAGACCATCCACACCGGGATCAGAAAAAAACAAAACCGTCTTCAGTCCATGTCGCGCATATTGGGCAGCATTGTCTGAGGCGCCGGTAAAATCGTCGCCGTAGAACAGGACTTTGGCCTGCAAGAGATCCGTTGCGTCGTTCATGATTTCACAGCCTCATGAGCGCGAAAATTCAATAGCGCTCACCTGAATTTTTCCAGTGCTTCACGTAATTCGCGATGCGTTTTCGCTGCGATATCCAGCGGCACCCCCTCGATGGCCGCTGCCCACGACTGACGCAGTGCGCTTACACCCGCAGCAATGCCACCGGGATGTGCGAACAGTCCACCACCGGCAAGAAAAATCAGATCAGTCGATTGCAGCCGTTCCCACGTGGGTGCTGCCTGCCTGACAGTCTGGCCAGAGGAGAACACTGGCATGATCGTGCAGGGTTTGTCAGCAAACATCGGTGTCATACAAGCGCGCGCCGACGTGATCACACTGTCGTCATCTTCTTGGAACTTATTGGCGATGCCATTGACATGCATATGATCCACGCCAGCCAAGCGCCACAACTTTTGCCATGCCGTGTACGACCATCCCGCTTGCAAATAGCCCCAGCCGTTGCGGTGCGCATGAATCGGTAATTGCGCATGACGGCGAAAGGCATTGAAGCCCGCCATACCAACAGAATTCAGGCTCAGCATCACGGCGGTGCCACCGAGTTGCTGCACCAGATCGTGGCGACGTTTCATCTCATCGATTTCGCCGGTGAGGTTGAACGCATACATCACTTTTTTACCCGATCGCTCAGCATGGCGGTTGATTACGGCCATCGAAAGCGTGACGCGTTCATCAAAAGGGCAGGCTGGTCCATCTGCCTGCAGCTCATCATCTTTGATGAAGTCAACCCCAGCCTCGCACAGCTGCGCCACGATATCTGCGGTGTCTTGCGCACTCAGCCCGACCGAGGGTTTGATGATGGTGCCGATCAGCGGGCCGCGTTGCACGCCACTGAGCTTGCGCGTACCTGCGATGCCAAAAGCTGGGCCCGGATACGCCTGCGCGAAGGCGGGCGGCAGCGTCATATCCATCAGTCGCAGTGACCGTACCGGTTTGAGTTCATACAGATTACCGGCGATCGTGGCCATCAGGTTGGGTAGCGATGGCCCGAGATTTTCCAGCGGCCACGACAGCTTGAGCTCATAGCGTTTGGTGTCGCTGCGGCTGTCCTGCTCCAACGCGGTGATTTCATAACGTGCAGCGGCGCGCGCCTTAAGTGCTTCATCTTCACCGGGAATGGCAATGAAAGTTCCCGAGGATTGCTCGCCCGCGATTAGTGCGGCTGTTTGTTCCGGATCATCTGCGGTTTCAAGATGGTAGACGGCTTCGATGCGCATGCTGGTACCGGTGTTCATCGTTCAAAGACCACGCGCGCCACTGGACAAAAATCCGCCATCGACTGGCATGGCAATACCGGTGATATAGGCGGCATCTTCGGAAGCGAGAAATTGCACTGCAGCGCCGACCTCGGACACGGTACCGTAGCGATTCATCGGAATCGCTTTCGAATACTCTGTGCGAAATTGCGCTGTATGCAGCAGCTGCGTCATTGGCGTGTCTACCGGCCCTGGTGCGACCGCATTGGCGGTGATGCCATGTTCGGCGAGCTCAACGGCCATTTGGCGTGTCAACGCAATGACGGCACCTTTGGAGGTGCCATAGGCCGTGCGGCCCGTGCCCACCGCGCGCATGCCGGCTACCGAAGCGATATTGATGATGCGCCCCCATTGATGACGCATCATCAGACGGGCAGCGTGCTGACTGCAAAGCAGCGTACCGGTGACGTTGATGCTCATGGTGCGCTCGAAATCTTCGAGCGGAAAATCGATAAAGGGGAAAACTTTGGCAACGCCTGCGCAAT
>CANKWG010000045.1 GCA_947487325.1 Oxalobacteraceae bacterium
ACCCAGCGCCTCGGGTAACGTGAGAATGTCGGAAAACAGGATGGCGGCGTCGAGGGCATAGCTATCCAAGGGCTGCAGAGTGACCTCGGTTGCATAATCTGGGTTCGTGGCCAAGCCCATGAATGATCCTGCCTTGCTGCGCGTAGCTCGGTATTCGGGCAAGTAGCGGCCGGCCTGACGCATCAGCCATAGCGGCGTGTAATCTGTTGGCTGGCGCATCAGGGCGCGCAGGAACGTGTCGTTCTTGAGTGGGGCGAAGCGGCTGGACATCCGTATCCTTAAGGCAGTTCTTCGAAGGCAATATTATCGCCGAAAGTTTTTGATGCGCCCGATTTTTTCGACGAGCGCTCCGGAGCTGCAATTCATACGATCGTGGGGTGATTTTATTTGCTGGCGACGATGCATTGGGTGAGCAGTACAACAAAAAAGGCAGCCGAGGCTGCCTTTCTGGTGATCCGTGAAAACTCAGCGCTTCTGGCGCAACTTCTGAATCGCCGCTAGCTGCGCGATTGCAATGGCCAACTCTGTCTGAGCGACAGCGAAGTCAATATCGGTTTCCCGATTGGCCATCGCTTCTTCTGCCATTTTTTTAACTTCGTTAGCCTTAGCTTCGTCCAGATCACGGCCGCGAATTGCAGTATCAGCCAAAACGGTCACCGTGTTTGGCTGGACTTCGAGAATGCCGCCAGCAACAAACACGAACTCTTCGTCAGTGGCGCCCGAAACCTTGATACGGACTGCGCCCGGCTTGATACGGGTAATGAGCGGGGTATGTTTGGGATAGATACCCAGCTCTCCTGCCTCACCAGGCAGGACAACGAAGTCGGCCTGCCCGGAGAAGATTTGTTCTTCTGCGGAGACGACATCAACGTGAATGGTGTTTGCCATAGAAAGCCTTTTTTCGGTAAATCGAATCGCGTATTGCAATAAGCGCTGCCCTGATCAAAGGGCAACGACTCTGTTATTGCAACTTCTTCGCTTTCTCGATGGCTTCGTCGATGGTGCCCACCATGTAGAACGCCTGCTCAGGCAGATGATCCAGTTCGCCAGATGCGATCATTTTGAAACCCTTGATCGTGTCTTTCAGCGAAACGTATTTGCCGGGAGCACCGGTAAACACTTCAGCGACGTGGAATGGCTGCGAGAGGAAACGCTGCATCTTACGCGCGCGTGCGACAACCAATTTGTCTTCTGGTGCAAGTTCATCCATACCCAGAATCGCGATGATGTCACGCAGTTCTTTGTAGCGCTGCAGCGTGCCCTGCACCTGACGAGCGGTGTCATAGTGATCTGGACCGACAACATTCGGATCAAGCTGACGCGATGTGGAGTCCAACGGATCGACCGCAGGATAAATACCCAGCGCAGCAATATCACGCGACAAAACAACGGTCGAGTCAAGGTGAGCAAAGGTGGTTGCGGGCGACGGGTCAGTCAAGTCATCCGCCGGGACGTAGACGGCCTGAATCGATGTAATCGAACCGGTCTTAGTCGATGTAATACGCTCTTGCAGACGGCCCATTTCTTCGGCCAGCGTCGGCTGATAACCCACGGCAGATGGCATACGACCCAGCAACGCAGATACCTCGGTACCGGCCAGTGTGTAACGGTAGATGTTGTCAACGAAGAATAGAACATCACGGCCTTCGTCACGGAACGATTCAGCAATCGTGAGGCCAGTCAGCGCAACGCGCAGACGGTTACCTGGTGGCTCGTTCATCTGTCCATAGACCATCGCCACTTTGGATTTGGGGAAGTCTTCGGTGTTCACGACACCGGCTTCAATCATCTCGTGATAGAAGTCATTACCCTCACGAGTACGCTCACCCACGCCAGCAAACACGGAGAGGCCCGAGTGTGCTTTCGCGATGTTGTTGATCAGTTCCATCATGTTCACGGTCTTGCCCACACCCGCGCCACCGAATAAGCCAACCTTACCGCCTTTGGCAAACGGGCAGACCAGGTCGATCACCTTAATGCCAGTTTCGAGCAACTCTTGTGAAGGCGACAGTTCGTCGTAAGCCGGCGCAGCGCGGTGAATAGAAGCGTGCTTGTCTGACTTGACCGGACCGACTTCGTCGATAGGATTGCCGAGCACGTCCATGATACGACCTAGCGTGCCCTGGCCGACTGGCACCATGATAGGGGCACCGGTATTCTGGATAATCATGCCGCGACGCAGGCCATCGGAGGTACCGAGCGCAATGGTGCGCACGATGCCATCACCGAGCTGCTGCTGTACTTCCAGCGTCAGCTCCGAACCTTCCATTTTCAATGCATCGTAAATCTTGGGCATCGCGTTACGGGGAAATTCAACGTCAACCACCGCGCCGATACACTGAACGATTTTGCCATCCGCCATTTTCGTTCCTTCAAATAAAAATTGTAATTCGATTCAAATTCGTAATTCTTAGACCGCGGCTGCACCAGCCACGATTTCGGAGAGTTCTTTGGTGATTGCGGCCTGACGTGTCTTGTTGTAGATCAGTTTCAGTTCGCCAATCACATTTCCGGCATTGTCGGTCGCCGCTTTCATCGCCACCATGCGTGCCGCTTGCTCGGATGCCATGTTCTCAACAACCGCCTGATACACCAGTGCTTCTGCATAGCGAAGCAGCAGTTCGTCGATGACGGATTTTGCATCTGGCTCGTACAGGTAGTCCCATGAATAGGAATTCACCGGCTCCATCCTGTCCGCCGTGAGTGGCAGGAGCTGGTCGATGACTGGCTCCTGTTTCATGGTGTTGATAAAACGGGTGTAACAGATATACACCGCATCCAGCTTTTCCTCGTCATACGCATCCAACATCACTTTGACTGGCCCGATCAATTGCTCCAGATGCGGTGTGTCGCCAAAGTTGATGCACTGCGCTACTACCGGCGCGCCGATTCGGTTCATGAAGCCGTAGCCTTTGTTGCCGATCGCAACGATTTCGACTTTGCTACCGGCTGCATCCAACTCTTTCATCCGGTTGGTCACCTGACGCAATACGTTGGTATTCATGCCACCACACAGACCCTTGTCCGTGGTTACCACGATGAAGCCAATTTTTTTGCTTTTCTCGTGCTTGACCAGAAATGGGTGCGTGTACTCCGGATTGGCTTGCGCCAGATGCGCCGATACATTGCGAATCTTTTCGCTGTAAGGACGCGCAGAACGCATGCGCTCCTGCGCCTTTCGCATCTTGGACGCAGCGACCATTTCCATCGCCTTGGTGATCTTCTTCGTATTTTCTACGCTCTTGATCTTCCCGCGTATCTCTTTACCTGCAGCCATTCAATGCTCCTGTGACTGGGTTGAGATCAGAATGTTTTCTTGAAGTTTTCGATTGCACCCGCGAGCACAACCTCATCTTCTTTTGAGAGCTGCTTGCTATCTTCGATACGCTTGAGCAGCTCTGCATTGCTGGACTGGAGAAACTTGTGCAAATCGTGCTCGAAGCCCAACACATCTTTGACTTCGATATCATCGAGATAGCCCTTGTTCACAGCAAAAAGGCTGACGGCCATAAGCGAAACTGGCAGCGGGTAGTACTGTGGCTGCTTGAGAAGCTCGGTGACTCGCGCGCCGCGATCAAGCTGCTTGCGGGTGGCTTCGTCGAGGTCCGATGCAAACTGTGCAAACGCGGCCAGTTCACGATACTGCGCAAGGTCGGTACGAATACCGCCAGAGAGTGATTTGATGACCTTGGTCTGAGCAGCGCCACCCACTCGCGACACCGAAATACCGGCGTTAATCGCAGGACGAATACCGGCGTTGAACAATGACGTTTCAAGGAAGATCTGCCCGTCCGTAATCGAAATCACGTTCGTCGGAACGAACGCCGACACGTCGCCGGCCTGCGTTTCAATGATTGGCAGTGCTGTCAGCGAGCCGGTCTGACCCTTGACCTCGCCCTTGGTGAACGCTTCGACATAGTCGGGGTTCACGCGCGCTGCACGTTCGAGCAAGCGGGAGTGGAGATAAAACACGTCGCCAGGGAAAGCTTCACGGCCCGGTGGACGGCGCAGCAACAGAGAAACCTGACGGTAAGCAACCGCTTGCTTGGACAGATCGTCATAAATGATCAGCGCGTCCTGGCCGCGATCGCGGAAATATTCACCCATCGCGCAACCTGAGTACGCAGAGACGTACTGCATTGCTGCCGACTCGGAAGCCGATGCGGCGACCACGATCGTGTAGTCCAGTGCGCCATGCTCGTCGAGTGCGCGCACAACGTTCTTGATCGACGAAGCTTTCTGGCCGATCGCGACGTAGATACAGGTAACGCCCTGGCCTTTTTGATTGATGATGGTGTCGATCGCAACAGCAGTCTTACCTGTCTGACGATCGCCAATGATCAGCTCTCGCTGGCCGCGGCCAATAGGCACCATCGCATCGATGGATTTCAAACCCGTTTGCAGTGGCTGCGACACCGACTGACGCGCAATAACGCCTGGCGCAATCTTTTCAATCGGGGCGCTCAGCTTGGCATTGATAGGGCCTTTGCCATCAATCGGCTGACCGAGTGCATTTACGACACGACCGCGCAGCTCGGGACCAATGGGCACTTCCAGAATACGGCCTGTGCACTTGACGGTGTCGCCTTCGGAGATATGTTCGTACGCACCGAGAATAACGGCGCCCACAGAATCGCGCTCAAGGTTCAGCGCCAGACCGAAGGTGTTACCCGGGAATTCCAGCATCTCGCCTTGCATTGCATCGGAGAGGCCGTGAATGCGGCAGATACCATCAGTGACCGAAATCACGGTGCCCTGGTTGCGAACCTCGGCACCCGCGCCGAGTCCCTGGATCCGGCTCTTGATCAGCTCGCTGATTTCAGACGGGTTGAGTTGCATGTTAGCTCCTGATAGGTTGAGACCGGCGTCTCGGCCTGTCTCGCAAAGTCAAAATTTTTTCGGGCGATTAAGCCGCCAGTACCGTCTGCATATGCGCCAAACGCGCGCTGACCGAAGTGTCCAGCACCTCATCACCAACCGTAACGCGCACGCCACCAATCAATGCGGCGTCGACGTTAACACTTGCGTTGAGCTTGCGACCAAACTTCTTTTCCAACGAGGCGACCAGGTCTCGCACCTGATCATCTGTCATTGGAAATGCGCTGATGATTTGTGCGTCGGCCGTGCTTTCGAAAGCATTCTTTAGCTCGCGAAATTGCTGCTCGATTTCAGGCAGCAATGATAGTCGCGCATTTTCGATCAGCATGCTGACGAGATTCTTTGCCTCGGCATCCATGGACACTTTGAGTGAAGCCAAAAAAATGTCGGTCAGCTGCGCACGATCAAAACGCGGATTACCAGCAATCTCGTGGAATGCAGGCACAGCAGCAACTTGCGCCATTTCCGACAGAATCTCTGCCCAGGCGTTCAGCTTTGCCGGCTGTGCGACGCGGAACACTGCTTCAGCGTAAGGACGCGCAATCGTTGCGAGTTCGGCCATGGTTAGAGTTCTGCCTTAAGTTGGTTCAGCAGGTCGGCGTGGGCTTTCGCGTCGATCTCGCGCTTGAGAATCTGCTCTGCACCTTTGACGGCAAGCGTGGCGACATCATTGCGCAAAATATCGCGCAGACGAATAGCTTCAGCAGTCGCCTCATGTCGTGCAGCTTCGACGATGCCCGCAGCTTCTTCGGCGGCGTGTTTCTTTGCTTCTTCGATGATTTCAGCCGCGCGGCGCTCGGAATCGACGATACGTTTCTGCGTCTCTTCATGCGCTTGCGCCAGCTCAATCTGCACGCGCTTCTCGGCTACGGCCAGCTCATGCTTACCACGATCGGCAGCAGCGAGACCTTCCGAGATTTTCTTTGCGCGCTCGTCCAGCACTTTCATCAGCGGCGGCCACACGAACTTCATCGTGAAAAGCGCCAGGATGAAAAAGACGACGAACTGCGCAAACAAGGTTGCGTTCAAGTTCACGGTATTTTCCTTCTCAAATTAACGATCGCCGGGGCAATCCCCGGCAGGATGAGAATGATGGAATCAGCCAGCGAACGGGTTTGCGAACGCGAACATCATCGCGATACCAACACCGATCAGGAACGCTGCATCGATCAGACCAGCGAGCAGGAACATTTTGGTCTGCAGGCTGTTCATCAGCTCTGGCTGGCGAGCCGAAGCTTCAATGAATTTGCCGCCCATGATGCCAATGCCGATACATGCGCCAATAGCGCCGAGGCCGATGATCAAACCACAAGCGAGTGCTACGAAGGCGACGTTAGTCATGAAAACTCCTTAAATAGTCAAAGTCAAAAAAACAAAACCCGGATACTTCAAAACTGGTCAGTGACCCTCATGCGCCTGGCCGAGATAAACCAAAGTCAGCATCATGAAGATGAATGCCTGCAACAACACAATCAGAATGTGGAAGATCGCCCAAATTGAACCGGCCACCACGTGCATGCCAAAACCCCACCATGGTGAAGTGGAGCCCAACAGAGCGATCAGCAGGAACACCAGCTCACCTGCGTACATGTTGCCAAAGAGTCGCATACCCAGTGACACGGTCTTGGCGACGAATTCGATGATGTTCAGACCCAGATTGGGAAGCCACAACGCAGGATGTGCGCCGAACGGTGCGCAGAAAAGTTCATGCACGAAGCCGCCCACGCCCTTGATCTTCAGGTTGTAGTAGATCATCAGTGCAAACACGCCAATGGCCATACCCAACGCACCATTGAGATCGGCAGTAGGAACTACGCGGAAATGAATGTCGAGGCCAAACAAACCAAAGACAGCGGAGAACAGATCGACCGGAAGGAAGTCGAGCGAGTTCATCAGCGCAACCCAGACGAAAACGGTCAGGGCCAACGGTGCGATAAAACTACGGTCGCCATGAACGATGTTTTTCGCCTGGTCATTCACCATTTCAACGACCAACTCAACAAAGGCTTGAAAACGGCCGGGGACGCCCGACGTTGCCTGTTTCGCGGCGCGAATCATGAAGAACAAGCCAACTATGCCCATCAGCACCGACAGAATAATCGTGTCGACATTGAAGATGCTGAAATCAATGATCTTGTCCTGATGCTGCGTGGACAGGTGACCCAGATGGTGGACGATGTACTCGGAAGCGGTCGGCGCGTGCGCTGCTCCCTCAACTGCCGTTTCTGATGCCATGTGTCAGTGCCTAAACAATAAGATGATGTAACTTTTCAGCGCGATGATGAAAGCGGCGATAAGCGCCAGCCAATTCAAGTCGCGATACCACCAGGCAACGGCCGCAAGCAGCGCAACCGTCATTGCAATCTTGATGAACTCCCCAATGAAAAAAGTCATCGGACTGAGAGCTCCCGGCTTCAACGCGCCGATATGTAAACGCAACGCGAACAAGCCATTCGGTAACACACAACACAGACCACCAAACATCGCCGAAAAGAAAGCGTGCGGTCCGGCAATGAGACCCGCCAGCGCTGCTGCAGCCAGCGTCGTTGCCAACTGAGTCAGGAGCAGTCGCAGCATGGAAACATTTCGGTCGAGCCGGATGGCCCTGGCGGACTGGAGTGAAGAAATTCACCCAACGCCGTGGTGTGGTACGCATACCGCAAAACCCGGCGATTATAAGTGGATTCAACAAATCTCGTCAATTATTTGCCCCCGCGTAAGCGTGTCGGCAGGGGCTGGATAGGATGTTGTCCAAACAACATTAATCTGCGTCGCCACGTAGACGCGCGATCACGCCCTCGAGCTGGTCCAAGCCGGCAAACGCGATAATCAGCTCGCCCTTGTTTTTTGCCCCAACCTTGATCGTGACAGCCGTCGCCAAGGCATCGGACAGTTCCTCTTCCAGCCTTGTGATGTCCCGTGACTTATCCTTAGCGAGTGATCTGACACCCTCCTGTCCGGTCGTCGTGCGCACCACCAGTTTTTCAGCTTCTCGTACCGACAATCCTTTGGCAATGATTTGCGTACCCAATGTGATCTGGGTAGCAGAGTCAACTGCCAACAGCGCACGCGCGTGGCCCATATCCAGATCGCCAGCCATCAGCATGGCCTGCACTGGCTTGGCAAGATTCAGCAAGCGCAACAAATTCGACACCGCGCTGCGCGAACGACCCACCGACGCGGCGGCCTGCTCATGCGTAAAACTGAATTCCTCGATCAGCCGCTGTATGCCCTGCGCTTCTTCAAGCGGATTGAGATCCTCGCGCTGCATGTTTTCGATCAACGCCATCGCCGCGGCGGCCTTGTCATCCACCTCGCGCACCAGCACCGGCACCTCTTTCAAGCCAGCCAATTGCGCAGCACGAAATCTCCGCTCGCCCGCGATGATTTCATGGGTTGCGCCATTTTTACCGTCGCTGACTGGACGTACTAGCAAGGCTTGCAAAAGGCCCTGGACACGAATGGAGTCAGCGAGCTCATTGAGCGCCGTTTCATCCATGTAGGTCCGTGGCTGATATTTGCCAGGCTGAAGTGCAGCAACCGGCAAACTGAGCGATGCCTCGGTAACTGCTGTTGCCTCATTCGTGAAATCGGACGAACCACCCAGCAAGGCTTCGAGTCCGCGACCCAAGCCTTTCGGTTTTTTACTGATCATGAAATTTACTTTCTTTATCTGTAATTGCTCTGCGCATCAGAGCACGGCAATGCGATCCAGCAGTTCTTTGCCAAACGCCGTATAAGCCTGAGCACCCTTGGCAGCAGAATCAAAAATAACGCCGGGTATGCCGTACGAAGGCGCTTCCGCCAGACGCACGTTGCGTGGGATGATGGTCTTGAAAACTTTATCGCCGAAATGTTTTTCCAGCTGTGACGAGACCTGTTGTGAAAGCATCATGCGCGGGTCAAACATCACGCGCAATAGCCCGATCACTTTCAAGTCCGGATTCATTTTTGCATGCACGATTTTGATCGTGTTCACCAAATCAGAAAGTCCTTCCAGCGCGTAGTACTCGCACTGCATGGGAATGATCACGCCGTGTGCTGCGCACAAACCATTCAGCGTCAGCATGGAGAGCGCGGGCGGGCAATCGATCAGCACAAAATCATATTGGTCCTGAACGCTAGCCAACGCCAGCTTGAGTCGTAGCTCGCGCTGATCGAGCTCGACCATTTCCACTTCGGCGCCCGCCAAGTCGCGGTTAGACGGCAGCACATCATAATGGCCCGTCTCAGAGCTATGGATCGCCGAGCGCAAATCGCCCATGCCGAGCAGGACCTGATACACCGAAACTTCCAGATCGGATTTGTTGACGCCCGAACCCATCGTGGCATTGCCCTGAGGGTCAAGATCCACCAAAAGCACGCGCTGCCCGAGCTTGGCCAAAGCAGCCGCGAGATTGACCGCGGTGGTTGTTTTACCCACGCCCCCTTTTTGATTGGCGATACAAAAAATCTTTGCCATGAATGTCACTATCTCTAGTTGGTAAATTGACCGGTCACAATGCGCCCTTTGTTTGCTCGCGCTACATTGTTCGGTGTTACGTTTGCCATCTCAATCGCTAACCTGATCTGCTCTGGTGATGTGAACTAGGTGCCGCCGCGCGTTCAGCCCCGGTACCTTTACAGCCGTTCTCCGAGTGATTTGCCATTGTTCAGGCAAACGTTCGAGTTCTTCCGATGCCGCCTGCCCTTTCAATGCAATCAATTCACCGCTTGATGCAAGTAAGTGTCCTGACCAGAGCACAAAATCAGACAGCTCTGCAAAAGCACGTGAAGTAATCACGTCGTATTTTTCTTTCATCTCGAGCTGCTCGACTCGCCCTGTGTGTACCGTCACATTGCGCAATCCCAACTCTGCTTTTACCTGCGTCAGAAATGCCGTCTTCTTGTGCACGGTATCAATCAGATGCACATGCATCGCCGGCGCATTGTGCTGCGCCCATATCGCGATCACAACGCCCGGCAAACCTCCGCCAGAACCGACGTCCAACAAACGCTGCGCATTCTCAAATGCGGGTACGGTCGCCATGCAATCAAGCAAATGCTGCGTCAGCATTTGCGACGGATCGCGCACCGCTGTCAGGTTGTAAACCGCGTTCCATTTATGCAGCAGCGCCAGATAGTCCAGCAGTTTTTCAAGCACTTCCGGAGTGAAGCTTAGCGGCAGCTGCGATGCCGCCTCGCTCAGCGCAATGTGCAGCCGCTGTCGTTCTTCAGACTGCATTCAGGCGGCGTCCGATCGTTCAGAATCAGCGACTGCCTCGCGGAAACCACCCTTCTTCAAATGCACCAGCAAAAGCGAAATCGCAGCAGGCGTAACACCCGCAATGCGGGACGCCTGACCCAGCGTTTCAGGCCGATGCTTTGCAAGTTTCTGCCGAACCTCAATCGACAAAGCTTTTACAGTGAGGTAATCAAGACCCTCTGGCAATTTTAGATTTTCGTAGTGGTCATGGCGCTCGACTTCTTTCGCCTGACGATCAATGTAACCGGCATACTTGACCTGAATCTCGACCTGCTCGGCCACCGTGGGGTCAAGCGACGGGTCATCGAAACGACGGCCGTCAACGCCTGTCAGGCTCATCAATTGCATGTAGCTGACATCCGGGCGCCGCAACAAGTCGGTGAGTGCATACTCTCGCTCTATGCCTTTGCCTAACACCCGCTTTGCTTCTGCTTCCGCAATAATCCGAGGACTGACCCAGGTCGATTTCAAGCGCTCGAGCTCCCGCGCGATGGCCTCGCGCCGGCGCTCGAAGTGCTCCCATTGCACATCGCCGACGCAGCCCAACTGTCGCCCGATTTCGGTCAGCCGCAGATCGGCATTGTCTTCACGCAAGCTCAGCCGATATTCGGCCCGACTGGTGAACATCCGGTACGGCTCTTGAACACCCTGAGTAACGAGGTCGTCGACCAACACCCCCAGATAGGCCTCATCACGCCGCGGCGTCCATGACTCACGGCCCTGAACCTGTAGCGCAGCATTCATCCCGGCCAGCAAACCCTGAGCAGCGGCTTCTTCATAGCCCGTCGTGCCATTAATCTGCCCGGCAAAGAACAAGCCGCGAATGGCGCGGGTCTCAAGTGAGGACTTCAGGCCGCGCGGGTCAAAATAATCATATTCAATGGCATAGCCTGGTCTCAAGATGTGAGCGTTTTCCAGGCCCCGCATCGATCTTACAAGTGCAAGCTGCGCATCAAAAGGCAAGCTGGTGGATATGCCGTTGGGATAAAACTCATGCGTCGTCAGGCCTTCTGGCTCAAGGAAAATCTGATGGGATGTTTTGTCGGCAAACCGGTGGATTTTGTCTTCGATCGAGGGGCAGTAGCGGGGGCCCACACCCTCGATGACACCCGTAAACATCGGGCTTCTGTCGAGCGCTGCACGAATGATGTCGTGCGTCTTCTCGTTGGTGTGCGTAATCCAGCACGGCAGCTGCTTTGGATGAAGCGCAGCAGAGCCCATCACGGAAAACACTGGAATGGGATCCATGTCTCCAGGCTGCTCTGTCATGACGGAAAAATCAATGCTACGGCCATCAATTCGTGGCGGCGTACCCGTTTTTAACCTGCCTTGGGGCAATTTCAGCTCTTTAAGGCGTGTTGACAGCGAAATCGCGGGCGGATCCCCTGCCCGACCGCCTGAGTAATGATTCAGGCCGACATGAATTTTGCCATCGAGGAAAGTGCCGGCCGTGAGCACCACGGCGCGCGCGCGAAATCGCAGCCCGACTTGGGTCACAGCACCCACAACCCGGTCACCCTCAACCATCAAATCATCGACGGCCTGCTGAAAAAGCCAGAGATTAGGCTGATTTTCAAGTCGGGAACGTATCGCCTGCTTGTAAAGTAGCCGATCTGCCTGAGCGCGCGTGGCACGAACTGCCGGGCCCTTGGAAGAATTCAGGATACGAAACTGGATACCCGCTTCGTCAGTGGCTATGGCCATTGCACCACCCAGTGCGTCTACCTCGCGCACCAAATGTCCTTTGCCAATGCCCCCTATCGAAGGATTGCAGGACATTTGGCCCAGCGTCTCGATGTTGTGCGACAGAAGCAGGGTTTTCTGACCCATGCGGGCCGCCACAAGCGCAGCCTCCGTCCCGGCGTGACCACCTCCGACGACAATGACATCAAATTCAGCGGGAAAATCCATGGGAACAGGCTGGCCAGAGGTGAAGCAGAGGCTGGATTATAAGGGCAATCACTCGCATTGTTTCACGTGGAACGCTGATGTTGATGGATTTGGGCTGTTCCACGTGAAACAACGGCA
>CANKWG010000046.1 GCA_947487325.1 Oxalobacteraceae bacterium
GCCGGCTGGCAGTACGTCGACGAAGGGATCGTCGCGGAAATGCGCTTCATACAACGCCTGGAAATCGGTATTGCGGGCCTCGGGCAACAAGCTGGCATAGAGGGTCGAGTGAATACCCCGAATCATGGGCACCAGATGCGGCACAAAGGTCAGACCAATCTTGCGACCCGCTATCGCTTCCAGGCCCTGAACAGTCTCGGGGAGATGACGATGACCCTTGACACCATAGGCCTTGAAATTGTCAGCAGCTTCGGCCAGCAGTGCATGCACTTCGGCTTTGCGACCGGCACCGGAAACACCAGATTTGCAATCTGCAATCAGCGCGCCCTCATTCACCAGCGGCTTGCCTTGCGTGAGCAGTGGTGCAAAACCCAGCTGCATCGAGGTGGGATAACAGCCGGGCAGGCCAATCACACGCGCTGTACGAATGGCATCGCGGTTGACTTCTGGCAGACCATAGACGGCTTCCGCCAAAATATCGGGGCAACTATGTGGCATGCCATACCACTGCTCGAAAACGGCCGTGTCTTTGATGCGGAAATCTGCAGCGAGATCAATCACTTTGACGCCAGCATCCAGTAAGGCTTTCGCCTGCGCCATCGCAACGCCATGCGGTGTGGCGAAGAACACCACGTCACACTGATCAAGCCGCGCATTTTCTGGCGCTGAAAACGCCAATGACACATGACCACGCAATGAAGGAAACATATCGGCGACCGGCATTCCATCTTCTTTGCGCGAGGTAATAACGCTCAGCTGTGCTTCCGGATGCGCAGCAAGAATGCGCAAGAGTTCCACGCCCGTGTAGCCCGTGCCACCGACAATACCGATCTTGATCATTGCAGACTCCTTCAGGCAATCCCCAGGCATAACGCCTGATTTGCAATCAATAAAAACGCTGACTTAAACCGCACAAACATGATGACGAAGCAGCCTCTCCAAGCCATTGAATAAAAAAGCCGCCGGGCGCAAACCCGGCGGCTTTTGATCCAGCCAAACCAGCGGGTTAGCGCTTGGAGAACTGTTTTGCGCGACGTGCTTTGCGCAGACCGACTTTCTTACGCTCGACTTCACGCGCATCACGCGTGACGAAACCAGCTTTGGAAAGTTCAGGCTTGAGTGTCGCATCGTAATCGATCAGTGCGCGAGTAATGCCATGGCGAACTGCGCCGGCCTGGCCGGACTCACCACCGCCGTGTACATTGACCATGATGTCAAAACGCTCGACGTTGTTGGTCAGTTCGAGTGGCTGACGAATGACCATCAGGCCGGTCTCACGCGAAAAATATTCCGACGCAGCCTTACCATTGACGGTGATCTTGCCTGTACCTGTCTTGATGAACACGCGCGCCACTGCACTTTTGCGACGGCCGGTTCCGTAATTGTAGTTACCGATCATGTCTGTTCCTTAGATATCGAGCGACTTCGGTTGCTGGGCGCTGTGCGGGTGTGTGCCTTCGGCATAGACCTTCAGCTTCTTGATCATGGCGTAACCCAGTGGACCTTTGGGCAGCATGCCCTTGACGGCTTTTTCCAGCGCACGGCCAGGAAATTTTTCCTGCATGTCGCGGAATTTGGTCGCATAGATACCGCCCGGATAACCGGTATGGCGGTAATAAATCTTGTCAGTGGATTTTGCACCGGTCACGCGCAGCTTGCCGGCGTTAACGATGATGATGTAGTCACCCGTGTCTACATGAGGGGTGAATTCTGGCTTGTGCTTGCCGCGCAGTCGGCGTGCCACTTCGCTGGCAACACGTCCGAGGATTTTATCCGTGGCGTCGATCACAAACCAGTCGCGCTGGACTTCGTGTCCTTTTGCGGAAAAGGTTTTCATGATGTTCCTAAAAAAAGATGTCGTGCTCGCTGTGGTGGTTCCGCCGGTCGGCGGACGCGCCCTTGTTATATTTTCTCCTCGAGCAATCTGGAGAACCGGCGATTATAGTGTTTTCAAGGACTTGGCGTCAATTACAGTCGCCAAAACCGCCTTGCACTGGGGTTTTGAGTTGCGAATCCTGCTTTTTTGGCATGATTTCTATCGCAACATCTCAGTCCACGATCGGTGCACTACGGCGTCCGGGCCTACAATATTGATCTTTTTCGCAGGAAGACTTCCATGGAATGCACAGTACGTTGGACCGGCTTGTCGGGCATGAGCTTTGTTGCAGAGACCGGCTCCGGTCATCTGGTCACGATGGATGGCGCGCCCGACGGCGGCGGCCGCAATCTCGCCCCACGCCCCATGGAAGTCGTCTTGGCTGGCACCGGCGGCTGCACCGCATATGACGTCGTGGTCATCCTTCGCAAAAGTGGCCAGGATATTCGAGGCTGCGAGATTACCTTGAAATCGGAACGCGCCGAGAAAGACCCTAAGGTCTTCACCAAGGTGCATTTTCACTTCATCGTGCGCGGACGGAATCTCAAAGCCAATCTGGTCGAGCGGGCGATCAAACTCTCCCATGAAAAATACTGCTCGGCCTCGATCATGATGGAAAAAACGGCGGAACTGACCCACTCCTACGAGATCATTGATGATCTTGCTGATCTGCCAGCGCAAACAACGTCGGCTTGACGAACGGCTTTGCCATTGGGGCGGCTAGATCGATTGAACAAGCCGCAGTACCGGCCGTCTCACGCGAAACTTTAGCCATTAGACAGTGCGGTGCTGCTCCGGGTAGCTTGCCAGCCACCATTCCGGACAGACGCAAGCGCTTAATAGAGGACGTCCGCCTGGAATAGCGCATCTATATATAGTAGGCAGTTCCTGTCATCAGTTTCGCCATACCCCGCATCGCTGTGCGTACCGGCAAAGGCAAGTCGGCGGCCCCCATCGCTTGTGCCGATGCGCCATGCGCCGCCTCATCGTCCCGCATCTGAGCCACAATCGCCCGCGATCGCAGGTCCGATGTCGGCAGTTCTGAGAGATGGCTGTTGAGATGCGCCTCAACCTGCCGCTCGGTTTCAACAACAAAACCCAGACTTTGCGCATCTCCCATACGCGCGGCAATAGCGCCCAATGCAAACGATCCAGCGTACCACAAGGGATTGAGCAAACTGGGCCGCGATCCCAGCTCGGTCAGACGAGCGGCCGTCCACGCAAGATGATCGAGCTCTTCTTCACCGGCATGTCGAAGTTGCGCCCGCGTGTCGGGATTGCGGGCAAATCGCGCCTGCGCCTCATACAAGGCCTGGGCGCACACCTCACCAACATGATTCACGCGCATCAGCCCCGAGCTATGCCGCCGCTCTAGTTCACTTAGCGCCTGATCCGGCACCTTCGCAGCCGGGTTAGGTCGATGAGCGACCGACACACCGGTGATCACACGCAAGCTGCGATCAAAAGCACAAATAAGGTCGTCGAATCCTGACATTTATTGTCATCCTACTAATTTTTTTACAAAATCGTTGTAAACAAGCCACAGAATATTAGCAAAATTTCCAAGAACAAAAAATTAACTTTGCTCTGGGGACTTAGTTTTGCTTCAATGCATGCTGACTCTAGAACCAATGGTCTTGGAGCCCTTATTTCGCGGATCAAGTTGATACAAATCGGCCGATCAGTGAAATGGAAATCTTTGCATTACAACATTTTGGAGATTACTCAATGAAAAAGACTCAAGTTGCTCTGGCCGCAATGGCTCTGGTGGCATCGACAGCTGTTTTGGCTGATGGCGTAACCGTTTACGGTACTCTTGACGCATCAGTCATCAAATCAAAAGATTCCAGCGCCACGTTCTCCGGCTCCGGCCAGTGGGGCGCGAACGCCTTCGGTCTGCGCGGTTCTTCAGACCTGAACGGCGGCATGAAAGTAAACTTCAACCTGGAAGCTGGCGTGAACTCGGCTAACGGCGGCCGTGACAACGGTGGCCCTAACGGCAGCGCTGCTCTCAACGCTTCCACTGCAACCAATACGACTGACACCCTCGGCGTTACTGGCTTGTTCAATCGTGCGGCGAACGTGGGTATCACCACCTCCGGCGGCACCATCACAGCTGGTCTGCAGGTGACTCCATTCATCGCTACCGCAACAAGCAACCTGGGTCTGGCTGGTAACAACTTCGTTGTGCCTTACCTCGTTAACGCTGGCGCAGCTGATGGCGGCGGCACCGGTGCTTCGGCAACCGGCGGCTTCTTCCAGCCAGATGCGATTTCGTTCTCGAACTCCACAGGTGCCCTGTCGTTTAGCGCGCTGACATCGACAGGTGATCGTGCCGCAACTGCCATGAATCGTTACACCGGCGCAAGCGTTAACTACGCAATCAGCGAAAGCACCAACGTCTATGCTGCTTACGCTCAGCGTAGCAACGCGTACACAAACTGGGTTGCTGGTATCAAGCATGTTGCTGGTGAACTTACGCTCGCTGCTCAGTACATCAACACTGGCCTGAAGGTTAACACCAACATCATCAACAACACCAGCACCGCTGGCGTAACCACCGGAACGCAAACTGCTGTCGAAGGTGCTACTTACGTGCTGAGCGCAGCTTACGCTCTGGGTGGCGGCAACACAGTCGGTATCAACTACGCAAGCACCGACTTTGGCGCAGCAACCACGACCGGTGGAACGGGCTATCAAAGCGTCGCAAGCGCTCGTACACTCACAAACCTGTCGTTCGCACACGCTATGTCGAAGAGCACATCGCTGTATGCGTTCTACGGTCGCGGCCAAAACAGCGCTGCAACATCGTACTCGTCAACTGGCGACACGACAATGGGCGTTGGTATCAACACAAACTTCTAATGCCAATTCGGTCATGTACCGAAATTGCAAAGAAGTGCTGTAAATTAAAGCCACCCTTCGGGGTGGCTTTTTTTATCTGCATCATTAATATGTGCAGCGCATCCCACATAAAAAGCAATATTAAAAAATCTCCAAAGATCGTATTTAAAACACACCACAGCATCGGCGGATGCGTTAATCGGAAATTCATCGGCTCATTGATCGGCATAGCTTAGTTTTATATTTGAGGTCAGGAATTTAAGCGTTTTGAACATAATCTCTGAAGATCGTATTTAAAAAACACTACAGAAACTACCTTTTCCGCCCTTTTAGGTGGCAAACACAGTCATCATTCGCACTGCAGATCTTTCCAATTGAGTAAATCACCCCACCCCTTCGCCTTGTGTATTAATCGGATACGCAAACTGTTAAACGACACTTGGCATTGCTGATTCGAAAATTTTAACAAGTGCCTTCCTAGTAACTTGAGTTATTTACCTCAGAAGTAATTTAGAGGAAATCCGGTGGTAAATCATTAATTTAAATGTTCAATTTTGTGGCCGCAAAAGGAACACAAACATTCGACAAGCTAGAATCCAGATATGCCTAAATCAACCAATACTTCTCAACGCAGGCCGAAAATCCGGAACATAGACAATCCTGTGCAGCAGCAAGATATTGTTGCGCTACTAATTCACGCCTTTACACTGCATCAGCAAGGGCAGTTGACGCAAGCGAAGGCAATATACGAACATGTATTGACAAAGGATCCAAAGAACTTTGATGCGCTGCATTTATTAGGGGTAATCGCCGCAACAAATCAGAATCCCACTCTTGCAGCGGAGTTGCTTGGGATGGCCACAGAAGTTAATTCTCAGAACGCTCCTGCATACAGCAACCGAGGTGCTGTGCTTAATGAGCTAAAGCGTTTTGAAGAGGCTCTGGACAGCTGTGATCGAGCCATTGTGATCAAGCCGGACTATGCCGATGCACACTACAACCGTGGTAATGCGTTGAGTGAATTAAAGCGCTTTGAAGAAGCTCTGGTCAGCTATGAAAGTGCCATTGAGATCAAGCGTGATTATACGGATGCATACAACAACCGCGCCGCTGCTTTACAAAAACTAAAGCGCTTCGAGGAGGCCGTGGCGAGCTATGATAGGGCTATTTCGATCAAACCTAACTATGCAGATGCATACTTGAACCGTGGCAATGCGCTAACTGAGTTAAATCGTTTGCAGGAAGCCCTGATCAGTTTCGACAAGGCTATTGAGATTAGGCCGGATTATGCAGATGCCCACTTCAACTCTGGGAATACATTGAGTGAGCTAAAGCGTTTCGAAGAAGCGCTGATCCGTTATGACAAAGCTATTGCCATTAAACCTGACTATGTGGTTGCATACAGCAACCGTGGCAATACGCTGAGTGAGTTAAGACGCTTTGAGGAAGCTCTTGCAAGCTATGAAAGAGCAAATACTATCCAGCCAAGCTATGAAGATGCATGGTACAACCGGGGTAATGTATTAATTGAGTTAAATCGGTTGGAAGAAGCCCTGTCTAGCTATGACAGGGCGATTGCGATCAAACCAGACTATGCAGACGCTTACAACAATCGCGGAGGCGCATTGCAGAAGCTACAGCGTTTCGAAGAAGCCCTGAAAAATTTTGATAACGCCATTGCAGTTAAGCCTGATTATAGTTTTTTATTAGGCAGAATTTTATCAGCTCGAAACCACATCTGTGATTGGTATGCACATAATGGAAGTAGAGAAGAGCTAAAAGCCAAACTGCAGAACAGAGAAAAAGTTTTATCCCCTTTCTCCGCCTTGGCTATCTTCGACAATTCTCAATTACATAAAATCGCAGCAGAGGTATGGGTCAAGGACAAACATCCCTCAAATGATGATCTTGGGCCCATTTTAAATCCTGTTCGCAACAATAAAATTCGTTTGGGATATTACTCTGCAGATTTTCATAATCATGCAACTTCCTATCTGATGGCCGACCTCTTCGAATCTCACGATAAGGACAGATTTGAGCTGATTGCATTCTCATTCGGACCAGACAAGCAAGACGCAATGCGTGAAAGAGTTGCCAGCGTATTTGATCAATTCATCGATGTACAGCTTAAAAGCGACAAAGATGTTGCACTACTTTCAAGAGAAATCGGAATTGATATCGCAATTGACCTAAAGGGCTTTACGCAAAACGAGCGGACAGGCATATTTTCATATCGCTGCGCGCCCATTCAAGTCAATTACCTCGGCTACCCTGGCACAATGGGCGCAGAGTATATTGATTATTTGATTGCAGACGAGATACTGATCCCAGCTGAGAATCAAGTTCACTTTTCTGAAAAAATTGTCTACCTGCCGCACTCTTACCAAGTAAACGACACCAAGAGAGTAATTTCCAATAAAATTTTCAGCAGAAAAGAACTTGGACTACCTGAAGACGGTTTTGTTTTTTGTAGCTTCAACAACAATTTTAAAATCACACCTCAAACTTTCGATCGCTGGATGAATTTATTGAAGGCAGTTAAGGGAAGCGTTCTGTGGCTGCTCGAGGACAATAACATAGCCGCGCGAAATCTAAAAAAAGAAGCAGAAAAACGAGGGATAGAGGCTAACCGACTTATCTTTGCCGCTCGAATGCCTTTAGCTGAGCATCTTGCAAGACACAGAGCAGCGGATTTGTTTTTAGATACGCTGCCATACAATGCGCACACAACGGCCAGCGATGCTTTGTGGGCGGGCTTGCCGGTACTGACGCAGTTAGGCGAGTCTTTTGCGGGCAGGGTTGCTGCCAGCTTATTACGTGCTATCAATTTAACCGAGCTAATTACGCACACGGAAGAGGAATATGAAAGAAAGGCGATAGAGCTAGCGCTCAATCCTAAATTGATGAAAAACATAAAAAATAAACTGATTGAAAATAGGCTGACTACACCTTTATTTAATACAAGCCTGTTTACTAGGAATATTCAAAAAGCCTATGAGGTAATGTACGGGCGGTACCACAACGGTTTGCCGCCAGATCATATCTACGTTGGCAATCTTAAAAATAATGGAATTTGATATCAAACTGAAAAACATAATCTTGCAAATACTGACAGCAGAATAGCTTTCCATTTTAGATCCTTTATTTAGGTCACCGTAAACTTCGGTAGATCAAAGTCGTTAGCGATTGATATCGAAATGAAAAATATCCCGACTAAATTTGTCCTGATTACTTTGCTGCTGCTCTGTGCAGCTTGCGCTGGCTACACACCCCGCAATGATTTGGTTGGACAAGATAGAGTTATCCTGCTCGCTCAGATGGGTCAACCGGAGCGGGAATACGCTTCACAAGAATTTCAAAAACTACACTACCCCAGAGGACCTGCGGGCTGGCACACCTATTTTGTTTATCTCGACAAAGACAACAAGATCGCGCGCTGGGAGCAAGTGCTGACTGAGGACCGATTTGACGGTATTAAGGCTGGCATGACACTGGATCAAGTGATTGATGCAGTTGGTATCACTCGTATCCGTACCCAACTCGCTGGCGACCGTGGGTATGTCTGGTACTACCGCTATCTAAACACGCAATGCCGCTCGTTCGCCATCGAATTTAGCGGCGACCATATCGTCCGCGGCACGCTCTATATCCATCGCTCCGGCCGTCGATGTAACTATGTCGGCCCCTGACGTTGTCTTTGGTATTGCATTCAGCACAACGCATCGAAAACCTTTGAGCCCTCACAAGCGCCCTCCCACCCCTCTTTGATCACCCCACCCCCTCGCAAAATCAAACATCGCCAGACTGGTCGGATTCCTCTCAACCACTGGAGAATTTGCGATGAACAAAACACTGCTTGCAACGACTGTTGTTGCAACGATGACCTGTGGCGCCGCTTTGGCGCAATCGGGGGTGACCCTGTATGGCAATGTGGATGCTTCACTCGTCACCGCCACCGGCATTGGTACGACTTCGGATCACCGTAGCAGTTTTGGCGAGGGTAACTGGGCACCCTCGGTATGGGGCGTGAAGGGCAGCGAGGATCTGGGCGGTGGCATGCACGCGAACTTTCGACTTGAGGGTGGCTTCAGCTCAGCCAACGGCGCAATCGCCAACGGCGGCACCACTGGCGTGTTCAGTCGTCAGGCGAATGTAGGGCTCGATGGTGCCTTCGGATCAGTGGCCGCTGGCCTGAATCAATCGCCATTTATTTCGGCCTATACCTCGACACTGGGACTCGCTGGTCAGAACTTCTATGTGCCAGCGCTCTTGCTGCACCGGGATGGCAGCGTACTCAATTCTTCGCTCGCGACCGTGCCAGCGTATACCGGTGGCGCAGATGGCGATCCTTCGCTGGGCACAACCGGCGGTTTCTTCATTCCCAATTCAGTTACCTATAGCTTGCCGACAGAGGGAATGGGTGGTGTGAATGGAAGTTTGATGTACGCATTTGGTGGCACGCCCGGAGACTCTGCAAGCAATCGTTTTATGGCAGCTAATGTGGGCTATGCGGCGGGTGATCTGAACATCGTCGCTGCGGCCTCCAAACGGGATGCGCAATACCAGCAATATCTGGTGGGTGGAAGTATCCCTATGGGTCTATTCAAGATCGCCGCAAACTATGTGCACTTCAAACCAGAGTTAGGTAACTCAAGCAATACCTGGACCGTGGGTGCGCAAATGAAGGCGCTGCCCAATACCAACGTGGGTTTGAACTACGCGCGTAATGACAGCACGGGTCATCCTTCGATCATCAATCTGTCTGCTGTGTATTCGCTCTCGAGAACGACGAACTTATATGCTGCGTTCAATCGCGGCACAGATGCGGCACCGTCTTCTTATTCGGGTTGGGTGGATGGATCAGCGAATGCGGCACTGGCGCAATCCGGATCATCGAATGCGCTGATTCTAGGGTTGCAAAAAGGCTTCTGAGTATCGTGTCATCGTGCTTGTCCTGTCAGCAATAGCTGGCTGGGCCAGCGCGGACTTAGGAAGTTTTTGTTGTGTGGCGCAATGATCGGAACACAAATGGGTCATCATAAAACTCGCCCGATTGCTGTGGCCACCAACCCGGCACACCCAATACGGGCAGGTGCGCAAAATCACGGGATGAAAAACCTGCATTTATGGCAGCAGCAACGCTATGATCGATCGCTTCCCAGCGCCGTTTGTCGCTGAATGAAAACCAGGCTGGCTCGACGATCGTTATCCAGACATGGGCCGTGATGGCTTTGTAGGGTTGAACAAGCTTCTCCATCAACGCATGTCCAAACAAAACCACCGACACCTTTGAAAAAAATTCTTCAGGCGATCGTTGCAAAAGAAATTGCCATTGATGCTGACGCAAGGCATCAGCTAAATGCGCATCACTGCAAATAAAAATCGCTGCATTCTCGTCGAAAAAGGTCGCCGCATCACGCGCGCGACCACGTGCCCCTGAGTTGATCGTGCCATCAACGCCTGAGTGGGCTGATACCGTCAATGAGTTTGCGGCATGCAAGGCATTCAGTGTCTTTTTGATTTCCGGGAGATGCAGCCAGATGAGCGTATTGAAGAAATCATGCAGATTGTCACGCGTGGGTACCTGGCCGGTTGCATGTATGTGGGCTTCGTAAGCGACATCGGCAGGTAGACTGTGCTGAGGAACAAAGACGACAGAAAAACCGCTTGCGGTCTTGAGATCGTGCGCATGAGCGATCTGATTCGCTGCCTGCAACCAGTCGCCGCTGTGGATTAGTGCCTGCCCGGTTTCCCTGAATGGCGCGAGCCAGGGTCGCTGCCAGTCAATAGCATCCAACGACACGATGAGTTCAGACAAATGTCCACTGCAATTGGCTACCCGCGTCCAATGGAACGACAGATGTTCTGCCCATGGGTAATTCTTCGGGTATGGTCCATGGTTGACGGCGCAGGGTGATGGTGCTGGTATTGCGTGGCAGTCGGTAAAAATCCGGACCATAAAAACTCGAGAATCCTTCAAGCTTGTCGAGCGCACCAGCCTCTTCAAAGGCTTGCGCGTACAACTCCATCGCATGTAAGGCAGTGTAGCAACCAGCGCAACCGCAGGAATGTTCTTTCAAACCCTTGGGATGCGGCGCTGAATCGGTGCCAAGAAAAAAACGGGGACTTCCCGACGTTGCGGCTTCGATCAACGCGAGACGGTGAGTTTCTCGTTTGAGAATCGGCAGGCAATAGTAATGCGGGCGTATGCCACCTTTGAAAATCGCATTGCGGTTGTAGAGCAAATGGTGCGCGGTAATGGTGGCTGCAATATCGCCTTCGGCGTCTCGCACATAGTGGGCTGCTTCACGCGTGGTGATGTGCTCGAAAATGACTCTCAGTCCCGGCAGATCGCGTCGAAGCGGCTGCAGTATGCGATCAATGAAAACGGCTTCCCGATCGAAGACATCAATATCACCATCGGTGACTTCACCATGAATCTGCAAGGGCAAGCCCAGCTTCTGCATCGCTTCGAGCGTGGCCATGCAACGACGAATATCGGTAACGCCCGCGTCGGAATTGGTTGTGGCACCAGCTGGATAGAGTTTGACCCCATGAACAATGCCGCTATCGACGGCACGCTGGATTTCATCAGGCTTGGTGTTGTCGGTTAGATAGAGCACCATCAGCGGCTCGAAGCTTGCTCCCTCGGGCAGCGCAGCGATGATCCGCTGCCGATACGCGGCGGCCATCTCGGTGGTGGTGACCGGCGGCTTGAGATTGGGCATGACGATGGCTCGCGCGAACTGGCGCGCGGTGTGCGGCACGACATCGCGCAGCACATCACCGTCGCGGAAATGCAGATGCCAGTCGTCGGGGCGAGTCCGGGTCAGTGTGGCTATCGGTGCTGCGCTGGACATGGGCTGGTGCTTCCTTAAAAAACATTCGACAAAAAAAGCGTTCTACAAATTACAACACCAGAATCACACGATAGTCATTCACGTTGGTGCGAGTCGGGCCGGTAACAAGTAGATCACCGAGGGCTTCGAAATAACTGTAGCCGTCGTTATTGGCGAGCATTTTTTGTGCACTGACACCTTTGGCTGTCGCGCGTGCCACGGTGTCTGGGAAGAGCAAGGCACCGGCGTTGTCTTCGGTGCCATCGATGCCATCGGTATCGGCAGCGAGTGCGTAGACCTCGGGCATGCCATTGAGCTCAATAGCGAGCGAGGTCAGGAATTCAACACAGCGACCGCCGCGACCATTGCCGCGTACGGTAACGGTGCAC
>CANKWG010000047.1 GCA_947487325.1 Oxalobacteraceae bacterium
CCGCCGGGCAGATAACGAACGATGGAGGTCGCGCGCGCGACCTCATCACCCACGCGGTCGAGCATGCGGCGCTCTATGCCCGGTACAGGACTAGGGGTCCAGCTCAGCGCACTCTGATCAATAACGACACGCTGTGCCAAGTCGGCATTTATTTGCATGGATCTTTCCCGTTGGTTTGGCCGCCTGCCGCACTGCCCCTTGCAGGGGAGGACGGCTGATGAACGGCCGCTAAAAGTAATTAAGCTCATGCGTTACCGCAACGGTACAGCAATAGAACGAAGTGAAAGCACAAACAGAAAAGCCCCACCTTGTGAGTGGGGCTTTTTGTTTTATTTGGTAGGCCGTGCGGGATTCGAACCTGCGACCAACGGATTAAAAGTCCGCTGCTCTACCAGCTGAGCTAACGACCCGAAAGACCGCGATTATACTTAAATGGCCGAACTCTTGTCAAACGCAAACACATGACATGCCTCAGCAATGAGCCCAGATTACTCTGTGGCTTATTTGAGTGCGCCCAGTTTTGATCTGGCAGTCTTCGCTGCGGATGACTCGGGGTATTTCTTGATCAAGGCTTCCATCGTGTCACGCGCTGCACTCTTGTCATTCAAGTCATCCTGACAAATTGCAAGATTGAGCATGGCGTCCGGTGCTCTTTGAGTCAATGGGTAGCGATTGACGACAGTCTGCAGTGCAGGAATGGCATTTTTGCAGTCACTTTCAGCGAAGTAGCTGCTGCCTAGTAAGTAATAAGCTTGCGCCGCGTAGCCCGAGCCGGGGAAGCGCTGCAGGAAAGTCATAAAAGCCTGCGAGGCGCGAGCAAAATCTTTTTTCTTCAGTAGGGCGGCGGCTTCGTCGAACTGTTTTTGTTCAGTCTGAGTCACTTCCACCTCAACCCCATCGATGATCTGATTCCGTGGTTCCAGTTTGCTCAGGCGCTGGTTGAGGTCTGCGTAGAGATCTTTCTCTCGTCGTTGTGCGTTGGCCAGATCATTGTTCAGCTTGTCGACTTTTTGTTGAGCCGCATCCAGTTGATTGGAGATAATTTCGACCTGACCACGCAGCTCGGCGACTTCACCGCGCAGCTGGTTACGAAGTTTTTCCAAGTCGGTAAAAAGCGCGTTGAGCTTTTTGTCCTCGGCCTTTGTATCGATACGCCGGGCGATCTGCTCGAGCTCATTATCAATACGGGTGGTGAGATCCTTGAGCTGCGTGCGTAACTGCAAAATGGTACGGCGAGCATCCGAATCTTCAAAGGCTTGCGCCCGCATGGGCAACACACTGCATGCCATTGCGAAGGCGACGACATACAGTGTGCTGATTTTTGGATTCATGGTTAGAATCAGTAAGCAATATCAGCGCGGCGGTTTTCTTTCCACGCTTCTTCGGTGCTACCCAGAGCCTTAGGCTTTTCTTTGCCGAAGGATACGGCTTCCATTTGCGAATCTGGTACGCCTTTCAGTGCGAGGGCGCGACGTACGGCATCCGCGCGTTTCTGGCCCAGTGCCAAGTTGTACTCACTGCCACCACGCTCATCGGTATTGCCTTGAATGAGAACTTTGCGGTCCGGACGGGAGACCAGATATTTGCCATGAGCATCGATCACAGCATTGAACTCATCTTTGACGACATAGCTGTCTACATCGAAATAGATGCTCCGCTTTGCCAGGACGCTTGATGGATCATTAAGCGGGTCGTTGGCATTAGCATTTGCATTTGCGTTAGCGTCGGTTTTTGAGGTGCTGGTATCGCTGCTGCTTGAAGGCACGGATGCCGTGTTCGAGTTACTTGTGTCAGTAATCGACGAGCTGCTGGGTTTACGGCTTTCTATGGGGGCAGCTTCGTCCAGTTTGACGGTAGAGCAAGCCGACAGCAGCGTCATGAGTGCCAAAAGTGCGGCTGTGAGTTTGGTTAAACGCATGGTTTTTCCTCCTTGGTTTTAAAACAGTTCGTTTGGTACATTCGTCGCAAAGGCAATAGGCAGCTTTTGATCCTTGCCGGATTGTGGACAAATGTGATTATTTTGTAAACGGCCCCCAGGCTGGTTCCCGGATATTCGATGTCTTTGTGCTCAGGCTGTAACGGGTAGTGCCATCCGTGGAAACCACGGTCAGTGCTCCTTTTCCACCTGAATTACTCGAATAAACGATATAGCGACTGTTCGGCGCAAAGCTCGGTGATTCATCATGCGATGCCTTCGACAGCGAGCGCTCCGCGCCCGTCGTCAGGTCGTGCAGGTGAAGTTGGTAGTTCGCGCCTCGCCCTGAGATATAGGCCAGCATTCTACCGTCAGCGGACACGCTTGGGCTAATACTGTAATCACTGCGGAACGTCACCCGCCGCACATCTGTTCCTTCAACGGACATTCGGTAAATCTGTGGACTGCCGCCACGGTCACTGGTGAAGTAAATGGTTTGGCCATCGGGCGAGAAGCAGGGCTCGGTATCGATGCCGTTGCTCTTGGTCAGTCGCTTGATATCGGATCCATCGGCGTTAATCAGGTAAATCTGGGTCAGCGAGTCGCGCGACAAGGCAATGGCAAGTTTTTTCCCGTCGGGCGACCATGCGGGTGCCGAGTTGTTACCTTTGTAATTCGCGACTGGGATGCGCCGACGGGTATCCAGTTCCTGCACGTAGATGATTGGCTTTTTATTGTCGAAAGAGACATAGGCCAGCTTTTTGCCATCCGGTGACCACACCGGCGAGATAATGGGCTCGGTCGAGCGAAAGGGCACGAACTGATTCTCGCCATCGGAATCCGTAACTTCTAGTCGGTATTCCGAGCCCGATTTGGCGACATAGGCAATGCGCGTCGAAAAAGCGCCACGCACACCGGTAAGTGCGTTAAAAACGTCATCGGCCACGCGGTGCGCAGCATTACGCGAAAACTGCGCTTGTGTTTTGATCTCGAGCGTTGAAATGTCGCTGGCTTTCGTGACGTCCCTGAGCCGGTAGCGGATTTCAATGCGCCCATCGGCGCCGCTAATGACGCTCCCTGTCACCACGGCATCGGCGCCGCGCGCTTTCCATGCGGCGGGATCGAGCGGGGCATTCTCTGGAATGACTTCGTTGCTTTCGATGATGCGAAACAGGCCGCTGCGGGCTAGATCGGCGCGGACTATTCCACTCATGGACTGATCGCCGGGCTGGTCGCCGGCGAAATTGGCGACGCTGATGGGAATCTGGTCTGAACCCACACCCGTGACTTCGATTTTGAGCTGTGCCAGAGCGGATAATCCGGTAGTGAGCAACAAGGCCAGCGAGATAAACTGCAAGAAATATTTTTTCATGCGATCGGTTTCATCGAGGTTTCAAAAAGTGCGAGTACGTGAAGTCTCTTGGGCAATCTGCCGGGAACTGGCCTGATTTGCGTAGGCCCCTTTCGACTTGTTTGTCAAACGCTACGTTTTCGGACGGCTGAACCACCTTTACAACGTCCAGCATCCGGTTCGCCGTTAACTGTATGCCAACCGTCACCACCGGGTTGCCGGGCATATCTGGGAAACTAGTGTTCGATTTTACCGTTTTCCCAAGGTAAAGCTCGCAATCAGAGCCGGCTGCGACAGTTTTTTTCTCGGCCGTGCCAGCCTCGCCGTCCCCGGCTTGGCTGAGTATCCTCTCCAGATCTTCAGCGCTGCGGACCTTTTTCGGTTTCTCAGCGGCTTGTTCCTGTTTGCGTTTCTGCTCCTCGGCTGCTGCGGCTTCCTGTTTGCGCTTCTGTTCTTCTTCGAGTTTTTTCTTGTCTTTCAGTGCTTGTTCTTCTTTTTGGCGCTTTTGCTCTTCAGCGAGTTGTTTTTTCTCCTGTTCTTCGCGTCTTTGCTTTTCTTCAGCCAGTTTTTCTTCGGCCAGCCTTTCCCTTTCTCTTTCCTTTTCCTGCTTACGTTTTTTCTCCTGCTCAAGCGCAATATCAGGGTCGGCCAACTTGGCTTTGGGTGGTTCGGGTACGACTTGGGGCGCGGGTGGCTTGGGTTCTGGCGCTGGCTTTGGTGGTTCGGGCACGGGCTCGGGCTCGGGCGGCGGTGGGGCAGCATCGCGCGACTTTGGGTCCCAGATTTCTGCCTCGACGGTAGTCGGCGTCAGACTTTGCCATGACACGCCTACCCAAAGAAAGGCTAACAACGCAAGGTGCACCAACAACGCCAGCCCCACCGAGCGCCACTGATGTGGCTCGGGCGGAATGGTGTAGGGAATGACCTGCGCGCTCAACGCGGAATCACCGTGCGGAGAGCCCAACGCGCGCGATGCCGGTCTTGTTGGCCTGCGCAATCGTCTGAACCACGTCGTCGTACTTAATGTTCTTGTCTGCGGAAATCATCAGTGGCAGATCCGGATGCTTGTCGTGAATTGCTGTCAGTCGTTTCATCAGGTCATCGCGCTGGCGTGCGCCTTCGTAAGCCTGACTACCCGACTGACTATGAATGCCGATGCTGGCCGAACCATCTGCCTTGAGCTCAATTTCAATGTAGTCCGTTGGTGGCTGAGTAGAACGTCCTGCTTTAGGCAAGTCGATCGTGCTGGGCGTGGTGAGCGGCGCGACCACCATAAAGATGATCAGGAGGACCAGCATGACATCAATGTAGGGAACGACATTGATTTCGGATTTAAATTTCCGCGTGCGTGTGCCGCGCATACTGGAGGTTGTCATTAGCGTGCCTGACGGGCGAGTACGTTGGAGAATTCTTCGATGAAACTTTCGAAACGTATCGCCAGACGATCAATGTCATGCGAGTAGCGGTTGTAAGCCACCACTGCTGGAATGGCGGCAAACAGACCGATGGCTGTCGCGATAAGCGCTTCGGCGATACCCGGTGCCACCGCAGCCAATGTAGTCTGCTGCAAATTGCTTAGACCTCGGAAGGAATTCATGATGCCCCAGACCGTGCCGAACAGGCCCACATAAGGCGATACTGAACCGACCGACGCTAGGAAGGAGAGGTTCGTCTCCAGCGCATCCATTTCGCGCTGATAGGCGGCGCGCATCGCGCGGCGAGCCGCATCAAGCTGTGCACCCGGATCGCTTTCCTTGCCTGCTTTGACCATTTGTGGTTTGCGGAACTCCTTCATGCCGGCTTCGAAAATCCGTTCCAGTGCACCGCTTTTGCCGCTTTCTCTGCGGCGCATCGAGGTGACTTCTGCGTACACCGCATTCAAGTCCACATTCAAAAAAGCTTTTTCGAATTCGTCAGTTTGCGATCGCGCTGTACGTATCGCGGATAACTTTTGAAAAATATAGGTCCAGCTCATTGCTGACACAATCACCAGCAATGCCATCACGGCCTGCACCGGTGCCGATGCGCCGGATATCAAGGTGAAGAAGGAGAGGTCTTGGGTCACTGTCATGGCAGATCTTCGATTGGAAATAAGCAGGCGCCGTGAATCATCTCAGGGCACGTTGGTGAGCAAGGAGGCATTTGTGTTGCTGATTTTTCTGAATACGGAGGCAGGAATCCCGGCGGGTCGCAGCGAGGTCATGTCCACGCATCCGACGCGGATACTGCCTGAGCAAAGCAGTACGGGGTTGTGGTCGTTCGTGCACCAGGCTTCCTGCGTGAACAGGACCGAAGCACGTCCCAGCTTTTGTATCTCCACGCTGACCTCCAGACGATCGTCGAGTTTCGCTGGCGCATGGTAATCGATGGAGGTGCTTTTTACTACAAACATACATTTTGTTTCACTTGACAGCTGCTGCTGGCCAACGCCCGCAGCGCGCAGCCATTCGGTGCGAGCCCGCTCGAAAAATTTCAGGTAATTGGCATAGAACACGATACCGCCAGCGTCAGTATCTTCGTAATACACCCGCAATGGCCAGCGAAATGCGCTGCCCATGGCTCAGCCGGTACGCTTGATCGTGAAGGGTGAAAAGCCCTGACAGGTCGGCATCATCTCAATGCCATTGATGTTCACGTGCGGTGGTAGATTGGCCACCCACCATGCCGCTTCAGCCACATCTTCCGGCGTGAGCGCCATGGCGCCCTGATAGACCTTGGCCGCGGCGGCATCGTCGCCCTTGAAGCGTACATTGGAAAACTCGGTGCCGCCCGACATACCGGGCGCAATGTTGGTGGCGCGCACACCTGTGCCGACCAGATCAGCGCGCAAATTCAGCGTGAACTGATCCACGAAGGCCTTGGTCGCGCCGTAGACGTTGCCACCCGGGTAAGGGTAAGCACCGGCCACCGACCCGAGATTAATCACCAGGCCAGAGCCGCGCGTGACCATCCGTGGCAAAAGCGCGCGGGTGATGGTAACGAGGCCAGTGCAATTCGTTGCGATCATGGTGTCCCAATCGCTCAGATGAGCCTCATGCGCCGGCTCAAGTCCCAGAGCCAGTCCGGCGTTGTTGATCAGCACGTCGATGTCCTGCCAATCAGCGGGCAGGGACGCTAAGGCCTGATCAATGGAGGATTTTTCCGTTACATCCAGTGCGACCGGGAGCAGGTTCTTGCCTAATTCTTTTGCCAACGCGTCAAGGCGCTCGGTACGGCGTGCGGCGGCAATGACTTTGTGCCCGGTTTGTACGAATTTGCGTGCCATGGCGGCACCAAAACCAGCACTGGCGCCGGTAATCATTACGATCATGAGAAGGCTCCGAAGTAGAGGGGTAGCCAAGAATCTGCGGCTGGGGCGAATTTTAGCTGAAATAGGTGCCCGTTTCGGGTGCGTCCTTGATGAAAAACGGTCCGTCAAATAGAATCGGGGGCTATTTTGTTCGGCAAAACCGCCTAAACCCAGTCCGGTCGGGTTGGCAGGCGGACTAGATGTCATATGCGCCGGCTTGCCAGACCCTGTGCCTCTGCGCATGTTCAGCCCGGGCGCCTCATGCATCAGCGATAACCCATTCCCCACCTTTTGGAGTGCTTCATGTTTTCGAGAGACCATACGATTGCCCGCATCGACCCTGACTTGTGGTCGGCGATCCAGAAAGAAAATCAGCGCCAGCAAGACCATATCGAGCTGATTGCCTCCGAAAACTATGCCTCGCCTGCCGTTATGGAAGCGCAGGGCTCGCAATTGACCAACAAGTACGCGGAAGGTTATCCCGGCAAGCGCTATTACGGCGGCTGTGAATTCGTCGATATCGCCGAGAGTCTCGCGATTGAACGTCTCAAGCAACTCTACGGCGCGAATTTCGCGAACGTTCAGGCGAACTCCGGTTCACAAGCCAATCAAGCGGTGTTTCTGGCCTTGCTTAATCCTGGCGACACCATCATGGGCATGTCGCTGGCCGAAGGCGGACACCTCACGCACGGCATGCACCTGAACATGAGCGGCAAATGGTTCAACGTCGTCAGCTATGGCTTGAACGAAAAAGAAGAGATCGATTACGACGCCATGGAGCGCACTGCCCATGAGCACAAACCTAAGCTGATCATTGCCGGTGCGTCTGCATATGCACTGAAAATTGACTGGGCACGTTTTGCCAAAGTCGCTAAGGATGTGGGCGCGTACTTTTTGGTGGACATGGCGCACTATTCGGGTCTGATTGCGGGTGGTGTGTACCCGAATCCAGTGCCGCATGCGGATGTGGTGACCTCAACCACGCATAAGAGTCTTCGCGGCCCACGTGGCGGCATCATCTTGATGAACAACGAAGACATCGCAAAGAAAATCAACAGCGCGATTTTCCCTGGTTTGCAGGGCGGCCCGCTGATGCATGTCATCGCTGCCAAGGCAGTCGCCTTCCATGAGGCGCTGCAGCCTTCGTTCAAAATCTATCAGCAGCAAGTTCTCACGAATGCAGACGCGCTCGCCAAAGCACTGATCGCGCGTGGTTTGCGTATCGTCAGCGGCCGCACCGAGTCGCATGTCATGTTGGTCGATCTGCGCGCCAAGAAAATGACGGGCAAGGAAGCGGAGGCCGTGCTCGGCGCTGCCCACATCACCTGCAACAAGAACGGCATTCCCAATGATCCGGAAAAAGCGATGATCACCAGTGGCATACGTTTAGGTTCGCCCGCAATGACGACGCGAGGTTTTGGTGAGGCCGAAGCGACTCGCGTGGGTCATCTGATTGCTGATGTACTTGATAACCCCCATGATGCAGGCAATATCGAGTGCGTTAAGGCGGGTGTCAAAGAGCTGACCGATAAATTTCCTGTTTATCAGGCTTAAGTCGATTCGCAGAAAGGAGATTGCCGCATGCATTGTCCTTTCTGCCATCACGAAGACACGCAGGTTATTGATACGCGAACCTCGGAGGAGGGCGACATCACACGTCGCCGCCGTCGTTGCAGTCATTGCGACAAGCGTTTTACGACCTATGAGCGTATCGAGCTTGCGATGCCTGTCATCGTCAAGAAAAATGGCAGTCGGACCGAGTTCGAGTCATCCAAGCTGCGCGGTAGTCTGATGCTGGCGCTGCGCAAGCGTCCGGTCTCTGCTGATGCGGTGGATGCAGCTATGCAACGTATTGAAGAAAAACTACGCTCATCAGGCGAACGAGAAATACTTTCGGGTCAGATCGGCGAGCTTGTCATGCGCGAACTGAAGCGGCTCGACAAGATTGCCTACATCCGATTTGCTTCTGTCTACCGCAGCTTCGAGGACATCGCAGAATTTCGCGATGTTATTAATGAAGTTGACCTTGACCCAAAGGCTGCGAAAAATTCGGACAAGCTCTAGGAAGAGTCCGAATTAACTGTTATTTTGAGCAGGCTTGCGAAGCTTCATGACGATGGGGTCGGGTACATCAAGAGTCTTGCATTTCGCTCAACAATAAAAGTTTCAGATTCTGTTTCATCAGAATTTTCTTGTTAGTCTGCCTCCAAAAAATATTTCGATCAGGTATGTGCCCTGCTGCACACCATCTTTCCGCTATGTTTCTTTCAAATACAAGAGCTGGCGCATTCATCCATTCAGCCCCTGATTTTTTCAATTATTAGCTGCGGAATAACTCTGCGGGTCAGAAGACCTATTCGGCTTTAGTGTTCGGCAATTGATACTGCTCAGCGCTAATATGATGAACACTTGTTTGAAGTCAATGCTGATAAAAATCGCAGGTTTCGTCACGGAGCCACACCGATGTCGTCAGAGTTCGAAGCGACATAAGGGATTCTCGCTGCCTGAGGTGATGATTGCTTTATTGCTTGTGTCGCTTAGTGCGAGTGCGCTGATCTCAACGATGGTGACGACTCGCGTACAGACGGTAAGTAATGCAAATTTCTCGACGGCCTTTCGTCTTTCTGTTGAGTTATCCGACTGGGTTCGGCAAGGGGGATTGAAAGTGCTTGCCTCAGATCCGGGGAGTCCTTTTGATCTAATTGATCAGGAAGATTCTGTGTCTGCTTGTTTCGTCGAACCTTGTCATGCTGAGGCCGCCGCTCTTTTTTATTTGCACGATTGGCGACGTCGGCTATCCCTTAGGGTGCCCAATGCGCGCGTCGTGGTTTGCCAAGACATTGTCTTGATCAGTCCGGCGTCATATAACTGGTTGTGTGACAGCAGCGATTCGCCTTTTAAGACACGAGTTATAAAAATTGGTTGGCCCCAGGGCAGTGATGGCAGCAAATTTCCTCCTCGGTTCGTGCTCGCGCTGAGCTAGCCTGTGAGTATGATCGGCCTGATGGTCGCAATGTCGGTGTCTTGTGGCGTTCTGCTTATATCGGTTTCACTGCTGCAAATCGCTAGAGAAAATTTTCAATATCACCACCAAGCGATTTTGCTCGAGGATAGTGCGGCATTTGCATTGGAAATCATCGCACGCACCTTGCAGCAAGCAGCGCACAATGATTCATTGGCTTCACTTCAGACAATATCAGATACATCGCTTTTCAAGCGCTCAGATGGCTCAGTGCAAGGTTTGGATAATGCGCGGATGAGCAGCGATGCCGCCAGTATCGGTACGCCTAGCGGTACGGCGACAAACGGGAATGATGTGATGGCAGTGAACTTGCGCTCAGTGGACGGCGATGCCGTTAATTGTGCCGGCTTTGTGGTTCCCGGCGCATCTGCCCAGTCGTCTGAATCAAGCTGGGTGTTGTTTCATATTGTCCCCGGCGTTGACGGCGAACCCGATCTGCACTGCAGATATCGTGGTCAGCAAAAATGGGATTCTCAGACCATTTTGTCTGGGGTTGAATTTTTTCAGGTGCTGTATGGTCTCGACACGGATGGTGACAACTTACCCAATCAATACCTCAGCGCCTCGGCAATGGCAGAAAAAGACAAGGCTAAGCCGGCGAGTGATCCTTCATTTTGGCGTAACGTAGTCGCGGTTCATGTTGCGCTGATACTGCGCTCAGCTACAGGCAACAACAAGCCTTCAGCTTTAAAAGGATTTTCTTTGTTTGGCGAAGACTACGTTGCTTTGAATGCCAAAGTAGATCCCGGGACACGTATTAGTCTTGACGATCTCGCGTTATCGGTCCGTACGCGCGGGCGTCGTCATGTCGAAGCCGTCATTTTCCTCCATACACCGGAGAAGTCCCCGTGAGCTGCCACCCTTTGCGAACTCCTGCCCTAGATAAAGGCATGACGCTGCTGGCGTGTTCTTTGGTATTGCTGGGCGTGGCAATGCTGGCAAGTGCTTCATTGCGTTCAATTCATGATGATGTCAGTCTCACTTACAGCACCATCGATCGTTTGCTAGCGCAACAGGCAGCAGAGGCTGCTTTGCAAGATGCTGCAGTCACGCTCTCGATGATCCCAAAAAGTTTGACGATATTGCAAGCTCAAGGGTCGCATTTCTTGGGCGAGATCACTGGCGAGCGCTTTGCACAAGGTGGTCCGATGCAGTCTTGTTCGGCACCAGAATATTTTCTTGAAATACTGCCTCAGGCATCCAGTATCGATCCGATACAGCCCGAGGTGTCATCTCCTCATCGATATCGCGTTACTGCCAAAGGTAAAGGACTCAGCGAAGCGACTGTGGTTGTGTTACGGGCAGAGTTTGAAATCCAGCCTTGTGCCATTGAAAAAATTAGTATGGCAAAAGATGTGCAGCACAGCGCGCAGAAAGAAGAGCAAACCTCTGATCAGCTCGATACAGAATGCATTCCTCAAGTACGGCGGCTTGCCTGGCGGATGTCGCATGCAAGTTGAATCAATGCGCTTTGGACTTCAACGGCGTTCTGGCATCGGGCTAATGGAGCTGCTGATCACAATCGGCATTTTGTCTGCGCTCACTGCGATGGTATTACCCAGTTTCGCCCCAATACTGGATCGCCTACGAGTGATGACTACGGTCGCGCATTTTCATGAGGCGATGAGTCTCGCGCGTGCGGAGGCGATACGCCGACGAATCCGGGTGGATCTGGTGCCCATGCGGGATAAAGACTGGTCCAGTGGCTGGCAAGTACTGATCGACGCTGACAATAATCAACTGGCCAATGTGGGCGACATCGTATTGCACACTGGTCCAACGCCACCTACGGGTTTGCGCGTTGAAGCGCGTCTAAGAGATCCGAAGCCCTATCTGGCCTTCGATCCCAGCGGGCGCCCGCGCAGTGCCAGTAGCAGCGCTTTGCCTCAGATAGGTTCACTGGTTTTCACAATCGGTAGTGAGCAACGGAAAATCATCATCAGCTTTCTGGGGCGTGTACGTAGCTGTGATCCGGTGCGGGGTGGATCGACTTGTTAGAATGACGATCTTTTTCTGCCTTTAATCTCCGCCATTAATCAAGCCGTGCACTTATCCAACGACATCGATGCCATGCGCGCTGCGCTTGACCAGGCTGCCAAAGGCCTGTTCTTGACCAGCCCCAATCCGCGCGTGGGCTGCGTGATCGTCCGCGATGGACAGATCATCGCCAGCGGTCACACCCAGCGTGCCGGTGAAGCGCATGCCGAGGTCGATGCTTTGCGCGATGCTGCCTCGCGTAGTGTCGATGTGCGCGGCGCGACAGCCTATGTGACGCTCGAGCCCTGCAGCCATCACGGTCGCACGCCGCCCTGCACTGAGGCGCTGAGCACCG
>CANKWG010000048.1 GCA_947487325.1 Oxalobacteraceae bacterium
TTCGGTTCGCGTGAAGACCATCTCTAGAGATAACAAAATGAAAAAAATCATCATTGGGGGCCTGCTAGTAATGTCAGGCAGCGTGCTGGCTGGAGAGAACAAGCCGTTCGTCATGATTGACTCGAACAGTGAAAAAGATTCCCTCGCCAGCGAGTACATAGGTGCCAACGTCACAGTCGGCGTCAAGACAGCGAACAAGGTGGAATATTCAGTGAAAGTTGGCGTCAGCTCAAAGAACGCTACCAGCAGCGACACCATCAGCAATAACCTCGAATTCAAAGTTAAAAAGTCCTATGATCTCGGCATGTTCTTCCTGCCCTACGTATCGGTACGCCTTGGTGAAAAGCTGAACTACGACACCACGCATTTCACGCACTACGCCTTTGATGCGGGCGCAAAAATACCGCTCCAGAATGGACTGTCACTTGATATCGGCACTCGTTATCGCAATGCGTTTAACTCAGCAGAAGATTACAAGAGCATGCGCTACCACGCGATGTTCCTCTACGATGTCGATCGGCAAAACACCGTAGGCCTTCGTTACGCGCGTAGTTACTCTGATGTCTCCGACTATGAAGAGCGCAAGAGCTGGCGTGTGCACTACCAGCGCAACTACTGACCTCCCATCTTCTGCGTTTTGGCGCAGTATCAAAGCCCGGCACCGACAACTGCCGGGCTTTTTATTGCCTGAATCGGCTATTGGCGAAATAATCAAACCCTGTAAGCTTTTCATTTTCCTGACATAATCTCAGGCAAAAGCTGACAAATAACTGACGAAAATTGTTAGAATGTCACAGGCTTTATTAGTTTGCTATCAAAAAAACATCGATTTAATACTCTTGTAAACTACTGAGTGACGATAATTGCACTCAAGCCCTTAGTTTATTTTTGTATTCGCATCTTGGAACGCCGCGAGCACGCCTTGAAACGCGGAATTCTCAGCATGTCCGCAATTTTTACTGAAAGTTTTCTATGCCGAGTAGCATTAAGGCCCGATCAGGTCCTTTTTACTTTTCTGGAGTGCTGAGCGCAGTTCATCTTGTTTCGCGTTTGTCGGCATGCATCTTATTGGTCTGCATGACCACGTTTGCAGCAAGAGCAGCGGAGCAAAGTGCACCCGCACCGAAGATAATTAGCCTCGACGATCTGGTTATGCTGGTGTTACAGCACAATTCGGCACTTCGGGCGGGTCAGCGCGGCGTTGATATCGCCACCGCCGGTGTGACGACTGCTGGCGCTATTCCAAATCCGCGCATCGAAGTCAACACCGGACGGAACGGCACACCGAGTGCCTCCGCTCAGGCCGGCACTGTCGTCGGTATCGGCGTTTCGCAATTCATCGAAAATCCCGAATTGCGTAGCGCACGCGTCAATACGGCGTTATATGCCGAGCAAACCAGCGTGCAATCACTGTCGCAAATCCGCAATGAACTGGTGGGTCAGGTCAAGCTACGCGCCTATGAATATCTGCTGCGCAAAGAAGAAGCATTGGCCGCGGCAGACGCACTGGCCCTGCTTCAGCAAATCCGAGAACGCGTAAAAGTTCGTGTCGATACGGGTGAAGCAGGCAGATACGAACTGATAAAGTCAGATGCAGAAATCATCAATGCTCAGCAGCGCGAGCAAACTGCACGGCTGCAAATTCAGCAAGCAGCGATATTTCTCAACCGCCTCGCGGCGGGTCAACTACCGCCTCTCTGGGACCTGGATACGCAACTCAACGAAGTCACTGCCCTGCCCGAGCTTGACGCACTAAAAAAATCCGCGTTGCAGTCCAATCCAGAGTTACGAGTGCTCGAATCGGAATTTGAACGCAATCAATCGCGCATCGCCGAAGCCACGGCTAGCCGTTTGCCCGGACTTGAATTGCGCTTGTCTCAAGTACGCGAGCCCGATGTCAGGCATGACCTATTGGGTGTCTCCATTCAGGTGCCATTGTTTGACCAGCGTCGTGGTCCGCGCGCCGAAGCGATCGCAGAGCGCGAGCGCACCACAGCAAGACTAGAAGGTCGCCGAGCCGAACTCATTCAGCAGCTGGAGCTGTCCTGGAAATCCGTCGAAATCGCTCGGGTACGTATCAAGGCGCTGTCCGAAGGCGCGATGCGTGATGCCGAAGCTGCCCTGCGCGTCGCACAGGCAGCTTATCGCTTCGGCGAGCGCGGCATTCTGGAGGTGCTAGATGCACAACGCGTGTTACGCGCTGTACGACAGGATCTGCTGCTCGCACGTTATCAGTTGCAGGCATCACTGATTGAACTGGACACGCTCGCCGGCCGCTTCGGCAGCCCGAACCAGTAACCTAAGAAACAATCTTACATTCCAACGACGCCATCATGACCGCCACTTACCCACGCCGCATTGCAGCGCTCACCCTGAGCTGTTTCGCCCTAGTTCTTGCCGGCTGTGGCAAGGACGAGGCAGCCAAGACGCCTGCAGTACCTGCCGTTCAGAAAAAATCAGACCCGATGGTGGTCGAACTCAATGCGGAGATGACAAAACAATTCCGTGTCGAGGCTGCGCAGATGGCGAGTATCGCCATCACGCAAAAAGTCTCCGGTCGCATTGAAGCTAATGAGCATCGCACGACGCGTATCGGTGCCTCTGTATCGGGTCGGGTGATTCAAGTCATGGCCGAGGTCGGTGACCGCGTCAAAGCGGGACAGGCCTTGGCCCGTCTGGCCAGCCCAGAACTCACGAATGCACAGCTCGCTTTCCTGCGCGCAGTCTCCAGTACCAAACTGGCTGAGCGCTCGGTCGAACGAGCACAGCAACTGGTGCTGGCCGATGTGATCGGTAATGCGGAATTGCAGCGTCGGGAAGTCGAACTCTCTGTCGCACGCGCCGAGTTGCGTGCGGCCAGCGACCAGCTGCGTCTTATCGGCATGTCGACGGCAGCCATCGAGAAGTTACGTGAAACAGGCGCACTAGCCTCCGAAGTACCCATCACGGCAACGCGCACAGGTATTGTGATTGAACGAAAAGTCAGTCAGGGTCAGGTCGCGCAACCCGGTGATCCTTTATTCACAGTAGCCGACCTATCCAATGTGTGGGTGGTGGGTGCTCTACCTGAACAGGATGCCAATTCGGTTAAGTTAAATCAGCGCGTGGAAGTCGAAGTCGCTGCCTTGGGGCAGCAGGTACTCAAGGGCAGGATTGTTTTCATCAGTGACACCGTGCAATCAGATACGCGTACCGTCCCCATCCGCACTGAGGTCGACAATCCGAAATTCGAGCTCAAACCACAAATGCTGGCGACCTTGCGCCTCAATGGTCTTTTCGTAGAGCAGCTTGCAGTGCCTGCAACCGCTGTCGTACGCGAGAACGATAAAGACTACGTCTTCGTCAAAATCGGAGAAAATCGTTTCCGTCTCACCGAAGTACAACTTGATCCGCTCGCGGGTGAATTACGCCCCGTTCGCAAAGGCATTGATGTTGGCACACCCGTCGTTGTGGATGGTAGCTTCCATCTGAACAGCCAGCGCAAGCGCGCAGAGCTGGAGTAAGGCCATGATCAATGGTTTGATTCGCGAGGCGCTGAGCGCGCGCCTGATCATGGTTGTGATCGCGCTCGCACTGGTGGGCTTTGGTGTACGTTCAACCTTGCACCTCTCGGTCGATGCTTTTCCTGACGTAACCAATGTGCAGGTGCAAATCGCCACCGAAGCACCTGGTCGCTCGCCCGAGGAAGTCGAACGGTTTGTGACCGTCCCCCTGGAAATCAGCATGACCGGCCTGCCCGGACTGACCGACATGCGCTCGCTCAATCGCAGTGGTTTGTCCATCATTACACTGGTGTTCACCGATAGTACGAACGTGTACTTCGCCAGACAGCTGGTGATGGAGCGCCTGATCGAAGTCAATGCGCGTCTACCCGAAGGCATCACGCCGGTGCTGGGCCCGGTATCGACAGGTCTGGGTGAAGTCTTCCAGTACACCATCGATCATCCGGATGACGGCAACCGCAAGCTGACTGACAGCGAACTGATGGAGCGCCGCTCGATTCAAGACTGGGTCGTGCGCCCCATGCTGCGCTCGATCCCGGGCGTAGCTGAAATCAACTCGATGGGTGGACTGGAGCGACAGTATCAGGTGCTCGTCAATCCTGACCGTCTGCGTCACTATCAACTCTCACTCGAAGATGTGCGCAATTCGATCGCCAAGAACAATGCCAACTCCGGCGGTGGCATCCTGCCCAAGGGCGCAGAACAATATCTGATTCGTGGTGTCGGTTTGACGCGTACTGTAGAAGACATCGGCAATATCGTTCTGAAGGAAGAGCGCGGCATACCCGTCTTCGTTCGCGATGTGGGCGAAGTCAAAATCGGTGCAGCAGTTCGACAGGGTGCTCTGATTAAAAATGGCGTGACCGAATCCGCGGGTGGCATCGTGATGATGCTGCGCGCAGGTAACGCCAAGGAAATCGTCACCCGCATCAAGGAACGCGTCCACGAAATCAATAGCAAAGGCATGCTGCCCAATGGCCTGCAGATTACGCCTTTTTACGACCGTACCGAACTAGTCGATGCCTCGCTCTGGATGGTGGGCAAGGTACTGATCGAAGGCGTGATCCTGGTCGTGATTGTTCTGCTGATCTTCCTCGGCGATATACGCTCCAGTATTGTGGTGGTAGCCACACTGATTCTCACGCCTCTGATCACATTTATGATCATGAACAAGATCGGCTTGTCAGCCAATCTCATGTCACTCGGAGGGCTGGCGATCGCCATTGGTCTCATGGTCGATGGCACCGTCGTGGTAGTGGAAAACGTGTTTCACAAACTGGGCCATGCACCGCCCGAACAACGACTGGCCATCGTGCGTGAGGCGACACTGGACGTAGCCAAACCCACGATCTATGGCATCTCCATCATCATTCTGGTGTTTCTGCCGCTGATGACACTCACTGGCATGGAAGGAAAAATGTTTTCGCCACTGGCGCTGACGATTGCGATTGCACTCGCTGTCTCGCTCGCCATTTCCCTGTTCCTATCGCCAGCACTATGTTTCTACATCCTGCGCGGCGGATCCGACCACGATACGCGGCCGATTGCATGGATGAAACGCCACTACCTTAGTCTGCTCAATCTCGCACTGGGCGCGGAAAAGAAAACTGTCGTCGCTGCAATTGCATTGCTAGTTGGTTCAATCATGATCGTGCCTCTACTCGGCAAAAGCTTCATACCGATCATGAAAGAAGGATCGATCACGCCTTCGATTATTCGTATGCCGAGCATTGCGCTGGATGAGTCGATCAAGATCGATATGCACGCGATGAAAATCATTAGCGAAATCCCTGGCGTACGTATGGCCGTCTCCAAATTAGGCCGTGGCGAATCACCCGCCGATCCTTCGGGCCCGAATGAATCTGACCCCATCGTCTCGATCGATCCGGAATCAGATCGCACTCAAGTCGAGATCGAAAACGACATTCGCAAAGCACTCTCTGACATGCCGGGCGTCCAGATAGTGATGAACCAACCCATCTCGCAACGGGTCGATGAAATGCTGACCGGCGTGCGCTCGCAGTTGGCAATCAAGATTTTTGGTGATGATCTGACCGAACTCAAGCGGCTCTCCGAAGAAGTTGCCCGCATCGTCAAGGACGTACCCGGCGCGAGGGATATCCGTGTCGATCGCTTATCGGGACAGCAGACACTTACCATCGACATCGACCGGCGCGCGATTGCACGCTACGGCATCAATGTCGCCGATATTCACAGCATCATCGAAACGGCTATCGGCGGTAGTGAAGTCAGTCAATTGTACGAAGGTGAGCGTCGCTACGGCATCTTGCTGCGTTACCCGGAGTCTTATCGCAACACGGTAGAAGTCATCCGAGAGACCATGCTGCGCACAACCGACAATGCCATGATCCCGCTCGACAATGTCGCGACTATTCGACTGGTGGATAGTCCACCTACGGTCACTCGGGAGACGGGTAAACGGCGTGTTGTGGTGGGCGCCAACGTCGCTGGCCGCGATTTGGGTGGTTTTGTCGCCGAGGTACAGCAGCGCGTCGAACAGAAAGTCAAACTACCCGAAGGCTATTACTTTTCCTGGGGCGGTCAGTTCGAGAACATGCAGCGCGCCATGTCAACGCTCATGGTCATCGTGCCACTCACGATTGCCGCAATCTTCTTCCTGCTATTCCTGATGTTCAATTCTGTGCGGCTCGCCGGATTGATCATCACGGTGCTGCCCTTCGCTTCAATCGGCGGGATTTTCGGGCTTGCCCTGACGGGTGAATACTTGTCGGTACCCGCCTCAGTGGGCTTCATCGCGCTCTGGGGTATTGCGGTCTTGAACGGCGTCGTGCTGATCAACTTCATACGACAACTACGTGAAGAAGGCATGGGGCAAGCTGAGGCGGTACGCGAAGGTTGCAAACAGCGTTTTCGACCAGTGATGATGACGGCGACAGTGGCACTGCTAGGTCTCGTACCGTTCCTGTTTGCCACCGGACCCGGATCCGAAGTACAAAGACCATTGGCGATCGTTGTGATCGGTGGACTGATTACTTCAACCCTGCTTACGCTAGTGGTGCTGCCCGTGCTCTACCGTTGGTTCGAGCCACCGGTAGAAAAAGCAGAGAGCGTAAGCTGAAGTGACGGCTCAAAGGTTCTGAATATGTCGGGTCGCAGAGCGATCGGCCTGCGATCCGGCCACAGTCAGAGGGGGCATTAAGCCCTACCGTCATCTCGGCCTTCAAGGCATACTCCTGCGCTATCATCACGCTGATTAGCTAATTCGGGAGCGTAGCCATGGCTGACAGGGAGTGCAACGCATGATCCGCATCCAGCTAGCTGGCTGCAGCGGCGGTATCGGTGGCCGCGAGCGACAGACCACCAGCTATCTACTCAATGACACCGTACTGATTGATGCGGGCACGGGACTCGGCACTCTCTCGCTCGAGGCGATGGCAAGCATCGACCATGTCGTGCTCACGCATGCGCACCTGGATCACATTGCCTGCCTGCCGCTGCTAGTGGATTCGGTTGCCGCAATGCGCAACGCGCCTTTGCAGGTATGGGCTCTGCCCGACGTCATCGCCATTCTGCGCGCGCATATCTTCAACAATCAGATCTGGCCCGACTTCACGGTCATTCCTGATGCCGTAAATCCCTTCATGCAACTCAACCCGCTGCCGGCCACGGGCATCACTCTAGCGGGACTACAATTCACAGCTTTGCCTGCATTACACGGCATACCTGCCTGTGGCTATCGGGTCACCAAAGGAAACACAACGCTGGCATTTTCCGGTGACACCAGCGACTGCAACGCCTTTTGGCAAGCGGTCCTTGAAGATTCTGCACTCACGGCAGTGATAGTCGAGTGCTCCTATCCATCGACCATGGCCACCATGGCAGATTTGTCCATGCATATGCATGCAGGCGCACTGGCGCAACGGCTAAGTGCATTAGCGTCAAACGTCACAAGCGTGGTCATTCATCGAAAACCAGGATTTGAAGAAGCGATCGCCACTGAATTAACTGCGGCGTTATCGGACAGAGATGTACGATTGCCGCATCCCGGCGAGGTATATCAGTTCGGTTGATACGATTTTATTGAACCGACGTTATCAAGCGGGTCCTATTGAAACAAGGCTATTGAACTGAGGTTATTGAACTCACGTCACTGCCACGATGACACGCTCAAGCCTTCAATGCGTTGTGCATATAAAGCTGCAACAACAAGGCTTCAAGTACCGGCGTCGCGATACCACCTTCTTTTGCCAGCAAATCTCGCAGACCCTGCGCAGTAATCTCCATGCAGCTCGTCGCTCCGACAGCCTGCGCTGCCGCACTGCGCACGCCGCCCGCAAGCAACGCCTGCTCGCCGAATGAGGCGCCGGCAGAGAGCAGCGCGATCTGATGATTACGCTTGCGATCAATAATCGCGACCTGACCCGACTGAATCACATAAAAACTTTTGGCGACGTCACCCGGCTCGAAGAGCACCTGGCCATCGGCATAATTGACGGCATTAAATCCGCTCATGACAAACTTTCCGGTGGCGAAGGGAGATCAAGAATACGCATAGTCGTGAAGCGGCAAATGCCTTTCAGACCTGCGTTCAGACGCCTTACTTCACGCAGCGCACGATCAATGGGAATCACCTTGGTGGTCACGACCGTTTTGGCCACCGCATCCCACTGATAAACACCATCGACCAGTCCCTCGGCCAGACCAAACACACTGCCCGGACCGAACAAATGACTGCCCTTCTCAGTGGTAGCCACCACCTCACCGGAAATGATCACATGCGCAAACACCGGATGCTCGCCTCGCTCGGCAATCTTCTGACCGGGGTTGAACAAACCAGAGTTAAGCAAATCACTTCCCCAGAGCTTGAAAAACAAGCGCTCTGCGCTGGAGAATTCATGATGATCATAGGCGTCGTGTGCCGCACGTGATTTGGGATCGGTGATCCCCAGCGCCTTGAAACGCTGCACGTCCAGCGCAAAACGAAAAACCTCTCCCTGTGAATTGGTAGTCATGACGGTGTGATCCTGCTTTTATTGTTCGAATAAACTGTTTCGCATTATAGGATCCGGCAAGTCCGTTTGTCAGCGGTCAGCCTGCCTGGACACGCTGATTGTTTTTAAATTGAAAACAAGTTCAGGTTCTTTGGGACGACTTATTAACATCAGCATCAAGCTGTAATAAGATACTAATAGTGCTTATTGGTGCCCGGCCAAACATCTGCCAGGTTAGGCCAATCCGTTCATAACAGCCACACGATTTCCACCCAAAATAAAACGATCAGGGGAATCACATGGAAATATCAACAGCCATCGACATCCGTAGCGTGATGCAGACATCGGGCGTCATCATGGCCTACAACGGCTCGGTGTCCGATGATCTTATGGTCACACTCGCCGACATCCTCAAGTCCCGCATGGAAGGACTCGATGATGCAAAACGCTCTCGCACCGTCTTCTCCGTGTTCATGGAAGGCATGCAAAATCTGATCTGGCACGGCCGTACCACCCAGAACGGCAATGGCATGGTGTGCATATCCCAACAAGACGGCGAGATCACCATCGTCTGCGGCAATCGCATTGAGCGTTCAGATTCGGTAAAGCTCAAAGAAATCCTCGAGCAACTGCAGGCCGCTGACAAAGACACCATACGTCAACTCTACCGCGAAGGCATGTCGCGCTCCAATGAGCACGAAGGTCCCGGCGCCGGACTGGGTCTGCTCGAAATCGCACGCCGAGCATCCCATCCGATTTCGTTTGCCTTCATGGACGTTGACGAGCTGCATGTCGATTTTTTTCTGGCTGCGCGGATTTAAGGAGTAACAGTAATGAGTGACATGCATATCGCGGCTACCGATCGCACGCCTGAAATACAACTTTCTATTGCCGACGGCATTTTCAGCATGCGAGGCGAATCATTTCCTGAAGATGTCGCTGCGTTTTACGGACAAGTCATCATGGCCATTGATGCACTGGCCAGCACCATTCAAGGCCCGCTCAAGGTTGATGTCGCCATGGTGTACATCAACAGTTCCAGCATCAAAGCCATGTTTCGGATTTTCGAAGGACTGGAAAACGTGCGCAAGAACGGTCATCCCCTCACCATCACCTGGCACTTTCAGGACGATGACGACATCATGCAAGAGCTAGGCGAAGACTTCAAAGATCGCTTCCCGGATCTGCCCATCGAAGTACAAGCAAGCTAAGCGCCGGTATTCTTGATGGAAGATCCGCTGTTTGACCTTTACGATCGCGAAAAGCGATTACTGGCCGAAGGGCCAGAGGTACTTGCATCGGGCGATGACGAAGCCATCAGCGCCTTCGCGCAGAGGCTGTTCGAACGCTTTGCAAAAGTCGTCAGGGAAAACGAAGATCTCACGCGTCACTCCGACCGTCAGGAACAGCGACTGGTCAAACTCAACCAGAACCTCAAAACCCAGACGCGCGAACTCGACGAGCGAAAAACCGCACTCGAGGCCTTGTCTCGGCAGTTATCCAAGTACCTGCCACCGCAGATTCATGAAGCCCTGTTCGAAGGCAAGCATGACACCCGCATCACCACACAGCGCAAAAAGCTCACCGTGTTTTTCAGCGACATCAAAGGTTTCACACAGACCTCCGAGAGCCTGCAGCCCGAAGCACTGACCGAGTATCTGAATGAATATTTTTCAGAGATGACGCAGATCGCCATCGATCACGGCGCCACCATCGACAAATACATGGGCGATGCGATGATGGTTTTTTTCGGTGACCCCGAAACACGCGGCGTGCGCGATGATGCGCGTGCTTGTGTCGAGATGGCGTTGCAGATGCATGAAAAACTGAAAATTCTGCACAAACGCTGGCGCGCTAGCGGCTTTGATCAGCCCTTCGAAGTCCGTATCGGCATCAACACTGGCTTTTGCAACGTCGGTAATTTTGGCAGCGAACAACGACTGTCGTACACCATCATCGGCGGTGAAGTAAATCTTGCGCAACGCCTCGAATCGCACGCCGACCCCGGCGGCATCCTGATGAGCTATGAAACTTGGGCACACGTACAGGACATGGTCGATGTGGAAGAGCGTGGCGCAATTCAGATGAAAGGCATTCCGCGCGATGTGAAAACCTATGCAGTCAAAAGCCGCAAGTCGACCGGAGAAGCGCTGGTGTTTTCTTATGACCATCCGGCGGGTGTATCGATTGATATCGATCCCACGACGCTGAATGCGGATGAGCGAGTGCAGTTATCGGAAAAGCTGACGACGCTGGCGGAAGCGCTACGCCGGCAATAATGATTCAACACTGGCTTTAAAGCTTGTGGAACCCAGCTTTCGCTGGGATGACTGTTCAAAAGCCAACTGCCTTGACATCACTTGCGCCAGTGTGGCGTTTTAGACGCTGACAGCCCTTGCATCGTCATCCCAGCGAAAGCTGGGATCCATAGGCGACCCTATAGGCTACCGATCTTCAAACATTCCCTTAAAAACAGTCATCTCAAGTAGCGCGCCGCTCAAAACTCCCCGCAGCCGCAAACTTCCAATGACTGCAAAACGGCTCCGGCAACGAAGCAAGCTGCGCCTCATCCATCAAAGCCCCCTCAGGCACCGTAGGCAGCACCGAAGACAGCGGTACTGCCACGCCTGAAGCATTACGCACCATGAGGTGATCCGCCGTAATCTCGCCCGGCTGGTCCAGACCGGCGGCACCGACCAGCTCACCCAGTGCCTCAACCGTCAGCGCATGGAAATTTTTCACGCGCTCCGCTTTATCAGTCACCACCAGCGCACGCTGGCGATTCGGATCCTGCGTGGCGACACCGGTTGGGCAATGATCCGTGTGACAGCTGCGCGACTGTATGCAACCCAGCGCAAACATGAAACCCCGCGCTGAATTACACCAGTCCGCACCCAGCGCCATCGCGCGCGCGATATCGAATGCCGAAATGATTTTGCCCGACACGCCAATACGCACCCGGTCGCGTTTGCCCATACCTACCAACGTGTTGTGCACCAGCCGCCCGCCTTCGCGCATGGGCATGCCGACATGATCGGAAAACTCAACCGGCGCTGCACCTGTACCGCCCTCGCTGCCATCGACAACAATGAAATCAGGATAGATATCGCTTTCAAGCATCGCCTTGGCCATCGCGAACCACTCCCAGGGCTGACCAATACACAACTTGAAGCCTACGGGTTTACCACCTGAGCGATCGCGCAGATGCTGTATGAAACCCATCAGCTCCAGTGGCGTAGAAAACTCGCTGTGCGCGGCCGGTGACACGCAATCCTCACCCAGCGGCACACCACGTGCCGCCGCAATTTCGGGTGTCACTTTCGCGGCGGGCAGCACGCCGCCATGGCCGGGCTTTGCACCCTGAGAGAGTTTGATTTCAATCATCTTCACCTGCGGCGATTGCGCCTG
>CANKWG010000049.1 GCA_947487325.1 Oxalobacteraceae bacterium
AACCGCTATCGCTCGAATTGGGATTTGTCCGGTGCCCGCGCTGCATCAGTCGCAGATTATTTGACCGAACAGGCGGGCGTCCCACGTGAACGGGTGATCGTGCGGGGCATGGCAGACACCAAACCTCTCGCGCCGAACGACACACGCGAAGGCCGCGCAAAGAACCGCCGGATTGAAGTGCTGGTGGATGCGTTCGGCGCCTAAGCCATTAGGGACCACGATATCGGCAGCGGAGACGGCCATAGACTCCGTCCCCGGTTTACGACCTGGTCAGGCACTGATTCTGGCTTCGTGAGTATCAGCCGCGTAGATTACGCGCCAAGTCGTTATAAAAATTCACCAGCGTTTTCAGCAGATTGGTCGCCATGTCGGAGAAGGTGGTGTAGCGCTGAGTAATCGAGGTAACGAACAGGGTCTGGTCGGTGCTGCGCTGGGTCAGCAGGATTTGTTTTTCGGCGTATTCGCCGCGTAAGGCTTTTTTGATTTCGTCGGGCATGCTCGCGATGAAAGGTGTTGGTGTTCCTAGCGCCTCTCTGACCACGAATTGGCCACCGGGCCCTTGTCGGTCGACGTAGAAAATAGCCCCTCCCGCGTTCTGAAAAAATTTTCCAACGTCAACTGTCGTTATTGTTCTTGAACCGAAATTGGGTTCCTGTAATGGTGGATAGTTACCGAACATAGTTACATAGGGATTGGGCGTTCCAATGGGTGTGCTGAGGCCGTCCGTGGTGTATTCCGTCATTTCGTATCTTGCCTTGTCGTAGTACTTTTCTACGCTTGGTCCCAGCGTCGTGACGGGCGGCGTCACACCAGAGGGAAGTCCGGTCGTGTTAATGAGTGCGTTGGTGGCTTCGATTAGAGTTGTTCCATTGGCTGCAGCTTGCATTAAATCTCTTTCCGCAGCATCTTTCGGTATGAAAAACAACTTTACCTGATCCGGCGTAAGCGTTAAGCGACCATTTCCAACAAATTCGTAAGAAGTTGGATTGCCACTCTGATCACGATAAACCAAAAGGTCACCAGGACTTCCGCTAGTGCCCGGCGTGGTTCCTTCGATGAGTTTTGGTTCATAGATAAACCATGCTGCTTTGTCAGAATTGAGGGTACCTTCTGGAAAAAGAATTGCTGCCCCCGTTCTTGAATAGTTGACGTTTTGAGCGTCAAGCATTGGTTTTGCTGCTATCAGTTGTACGATTGAATCCCTAATTTTGCGGGCTTTGTCTATATCAGCTTGCGTGGCGGTCAGTAAGCTTGAATTATCAATAGTGGCCTTTGATAGATCCGTTTCAGTAATATCGTTAGCGAGCGGCAGGACAGGGCTGGTGAGCGGTTTGGTAAGCACGCCCGGATCAACTTGATCCAAGACTACAGGCAGGCCATCCCACTTCGCAATCCTATCCGGCCAAAGCGTAATTTCCTCGTTAATCAGCTCAATCGCATCAACGATATTGTCCAAATTATTTTTTTCCGTCTTGAGAGAGCTGAACAGCTGCGAGGCCGTGTACGCCAGTGTGCCGACGGTCTGATTGGCGAGGTTGATGCTGGTCAGATCAGTCGCGGCAGTGATGCTGGATTCGGTATTGTCTAGCGTCCAGGGCGTGTCCAGCCCCTCGGTAATGACGATGTTTGGCATGCGGATTCCCCTGACGATATCGGATGATCTGTTGCGGATCTGTCACTTGTAGTGACGCCTTCAGATCAAAAGTTCCATCCTCAGAAATGGCAACGACCGGCACAAAAGTCCGGTCGTTTCAAAGAATCAGCGGTAAGTTGGTTGCGCAAACGCAACGTCGCGCGGGCAGGGACTATTCGGTCTTGCTGGCCGGCTTGGAGTAGGACGGCACACCATCAACTGAGGCGGCGGCGTTCGGTTTGGATTGCTCGCGGTTGTAGGAAACCGGACGTTCCTTGTCTTTACTTTTTTCGCGGTCTCTGGCGAGTTCGCGTTCGCGTGCGAGCTCACGCTCTTTGGTCGCTTCGCGCTCACGGGCCAGTTCACGCTCACGCGTGGCCTCCCGTTCACGGGCACGTTCCCGCTCTCGTGCCAGTTCACGTTCTTTTTCTTTGAGTTCTTTGTCTTTGAGTTCTTTTTCGCGCTGCGCTGCTTCATTTTCCCGCTGCTTTTGTTGGGCCGCGATCGATTCGACATCTTTTTTGATGACGTCGACATTAGCGACCGATCCCTGCAGATTGTTAACTTGAGAGGAGAGATCTCGCATGGTGCGGGATTGTTCTTTGATCAGCGAATCGAGCCCATTCAGCTGCTGCAACAGGGCAGCCTCATCGACCGCAGACTTTTCTGGCGCTGACTTTTTCGAACTGACTGCTTTGGCCGTTGATGTCGATGGCGTTTTGCCAGTGGCGTCAGATTTGTCTGCGCCTTCAGCTTTTTGCTCGGGTTTCGCCGGCTTCTCGGATTTCTTCTGTGGTGCTGGCTTTGCAGGCGCGGGTGCGGGTTCCTCGGCAGGCGCTGTTGTGGTTTCTTTGCGCGTTGGGAGTTTGCCCGAATCAGCCAGACGCCCGATCTTGTCTTCGATCGCCTGTTGTACTGATTGCGTGTTTTCCTGCTTGAGATTCAGCTCTTCAAGTGCAGCATGGATGTCATCCATGGTTTCCATGCGTCGTTTCAGGTCCACGGCGCGTTTGCCCACGGCCAGAAGCATTTCGTCGAGCTGTTCGACCTTGGCATGTAATTGCACGGTCATGAAACTGAAGGTACCTGCGGTACCGACCAATACAGCGGCGGCCAGAGCGAGAACAACCTTGGCCTGCATACTGGTTTTCTTGGCACCATCAATGAGTTTTTCGGCTGCCTTGTTGACGTGTGTACCCGTGGTGGCAACCGCAGACGCCGAGCGGTTGGCGACTTCAGCAGCATCCAACACGATACCCATTAGCGATTCGAGCTGCTGCGATGCCGAGCGGTTGTTCTCGACCAAAATCTGTACGGCTTCAAGTGCGCGCTTGGCTGTATCCTGCGGCACCGCGACGGTGCCATCGGGCAGGATGGTGTCGCCGCCCATGGCGGCGGCAGCCTCGGCAGCAGCAGCTTCTTCATCACTTAATGCCGGCGGTGGTGGCGCGGGCGTAAAACCGTCACCACTGGGTGCCGAAGCAGCCTGTTCGTCTTTGGCGTCGTCGCTCATCGTCCTATCCGTTTCCCAAGTCTCTTGACTGCGTCTTCAAGTACATCCAGCTGTGCGCTGACCTTGGTGGTCATTGCGCCCAGATTTTGTATGCGTTCTTCCAGGTGTATCGATAGCACCCAGGGTGCTGCGTTTTCTTCGGTCATGAACACCATGTCCGGCTCAGTCGGTTCCTGCACTGCGCTCGCAGCTTCTGCTGCATCTACTGCATCTGCCACCTCTGCGGCAGGGGTCTCATGCTCGCCGGTACCGCTCGCATCTGGGACATCGGCCCAGTGATCCTGCATGTTCCGCTGCTCCGATGGGCCTTCACCATCCTGACTCTGACGCAAGAGCGCATTGCCCTCTGCGTCGCGCATATTACGAAGGTCGGAAGGACCATCGCCATCGATCGCGCCGCTGGTTATCTGGGGGCCATCAGCGTCTTGGATGCCGCGTTGATCCGAAGGTCCGTCGTCCTGCCGCGCCCCACTCGATGCCGCGGGGCCATCAGCATCCAGCATGGCACGCATGTCAGACGGGCCATCGCCGTTATTTGTAATTGCTGCTACTGCACTGCCATCAGCGTCCTGCGTTGCGCGACTATCTGATGGGCCGTCACTTTTGCCTGTGCCTGCCGTTGCCCCACCGCCTTGGGCATCATTCATCTGCCGAATCTCGGAGGCGCCGCTACCATCCTTTAGTGCCCGTGTTTCTGAAGGGCCACCTTCCTGATCTTTTACGGCGCGTTGTTCGCTTGGACCCGTAGCTGCCTTTTTCTTCTTGCGAGCCTGTCCCTCCGCGGCAGCGACCTCCATGTGTTCATCGGTACGAAATACTTGCGATTCTTCTTCAGACATCCGCTACCTTTCCAAAACGCGAGTCAGCCTTAACGCCTGGCTGGCTGTAGTCCGCGCTGCAAGGATTTCACTGGTCTCAGCCAGGGATCCGCCGGTACGCCATCTTTGCGCGCGAAGGTTTCGGCTTCCTTCATATTTGCAAAAGGCCCTGAAATTACGATGTAACGCACACCTTTGTTCTGGGCGGTGACCGCAGCAATGCGCGCGCCTGTCAGTGCACGGTACTGAGCGCGCCACTCCTGTGCCTCGGCCATTGAGTTCACCGATACGTGTTGCACGAATATGCTGCCGGCCGCTGTCTGGCGGATCATCTGATCGACACCTCGCTCGGAACGTGGCGCGAGTGCGTCCTCCACTGGTACTTTGGTCGTTGCGGCGTCTGTCGTGCTCGTTACACTGGCTGCGGGTTCGGCGGGCTTGGCTGTGTCCGCAGGTTTTGCAGGTGCAGTGTCGGTCGAAGCAACGGGATCAGCTTTCGCAGGAACTTTCGCCGCACCGGTTTCGCTCTTGTTAGCAGATGAATCGGCAGCAGGCGGAGGAACTGAAGGCCCAACATCGGCGGCAGGCTTGGATTCTGGTTTTGCTTCGGGCAGGGTAGTTGTTGGCTTGCCCGCCATTTGCACCACCAGACCCATCATCCACGACGGCAGGTTGTCCTTTAGCGTAGGCGAGTTCGCCAGCATGGGGGCGAGCCGTTGCGGAAATAGCAGCGCGATCGTGCCGATAGCGACGCTAAAAAGTAGTACAAAGGCCAATACCCAGCCGAGCAGGGTTTTTAGTAAGGGGGAGCGCCTCGGAGACTCGGTAAAAACCGAGGGAGCCTCATCTTCTTCAGGTACGTCTTCTTTTGTACGCGAAACTGGTGGCGGCGTCTGGGCGGGCGTAGTTTTTTGGGTCCTTGCATCGGACAGGTGGCGTTCAAAGCTGCCCGGATCACCTACCGGTTGCGGTGCTTTGATCTCGGCAAAGCCGGTGGCGGCTAATACCTTCTTGACTTCGACTTCAAAGCCCATGCCACGGGCGACATTGAGTAGAGATTCGCCCTCGGCGCGTGTAGGTTGTTCCAATGGCCAACGTAGTAGGCGCTGACCAAAGGCATCAAGATTTTTTTCGTGTTGGGCGATGCCTGTTCGGTCGAGCAGGAGTATCAGCGATACATTCGCACCGGGAAAGTCCTGGACAAGTCGGGATAGCAGCTGCAGGTCGCGTACGCCAATTGTCTTGGCATCGTGTGCAATCAGTACTCGGCGCGGTGCAGGTGAACTGTCGCGATTGCGGGCATCTTCCAACGACAGTCCGGCGAGTATCTGGTTGAATCGGTCAAGCAGAGCCTCGGTGTTCTGCGGCAGGAAGACTTCGATCTGCAGATCGGACATCTTGCGCAGCTTGTTAATCACGATACGGCCGTAATGATCGAGCACGCCGTCGTTTTCGCTGGAGAGCGACAGCGACAGGCTCTGCTCCTGCACGGCCTTCATCACATAGTCAAAACGGCGGCGATCCGCAGTACGAAGGAAGATACCTTCGCTGCCGATCGTGTCGTTGCTCACATCTTGCGCGGTATCGATCATGATGTCGCCTCTTCAGTTTCCAGCTTGCCGTTCGCGTCGAACTGCATGTTGGGCGGTACCTTGGGCTGCGGACGCTGTACTGGCGGCGCACCTGGCCGCACGCTGGCAAGGTTGAATATATACGCAATGACTTGCGCGACCGCATAGTACAGGTCTTCGGGCACAGGGCGCTCGAGATCCGTCGTGAAGTAGAGCGCTCGCGCCAGCGGCGGTGCCTGGAAAATCTCGATGCCGTGCTTCTCTGCTTCTGCCCGGATACGGGCGGCGACCGCATCGGCGCCCTTGGCCAGCAGTATCGGCGCGCTGTCGCCGTTGGGATCGTAGGACAGGGCAACGGCGAAGTGTTCCGGGTTGGTGATGATGACATCGGCGTCTTTGACGCGATCGATCATGCGCGAGTTAGACATCTCGCGCTGGCGACGACGGATTTGCGCCTTGACTTCGGGGCGACCCTCCATGTCCTTCATCTCGTCCCGTATTTCCTGCTTGGTCATGCGCATTTGTTTCATGTGCTGCCATTTCTGGAAGGGCACATCAATAAGTGCAATGATGATCAGAGAGCAGGCCATGATCAGTGCGGACTTCGACAGCATTTCACCGGCGACCTTCATGCCAGGTTCGAAAGCCATTTTGCCCAAAGCATCGAGGGTTACGATATTGTCTGATAGCACCCAGGTGACCACACCGGCCACCAGGAAGAATTTCAGTAATGCCTTGCCAAGCTCGACCAAGGCCTTGGTACCAAACATGCGCTTGAAGCCATTGAGTGGATTGAGCTTGGACGCCTTTGGCGCGACCGATTTCAGTGAGAACAGATAGCCACCGGTCGCGCCGGAGGCAGCAATGGCCACAGCCGCTGTCAGCAGCAGCAGCGGTGCGATCAGGATGAAGCTCTCCAAAAGCTCATGCGCGAAAATCGCTGGTAAAAGATTGGGTGAATGCACGAGCTTGCGATCAAAATTGAAGCCGGATCCAAAAGCTTCCGCTAACTTGGCTACCAGCACGCCACCGGTCAGAAACAGAAAACCGAGCGCCGCAATTGTCACCGCGGCAGCGGGCAGTTCGGTGGAGCGCGCAACCTGACCATCCTCGCGAGCCTTCGACAGGCGCCGCGAGGTAGGTTCTTCGGTTTTTTCTTCTGAGCTGGACTCTGACATATTAGTTCACCAGTCCAACGAGATCACGCGCGTGCAGAAAAGCTTGCGTCCACAGCCAGCGCATGCGGCCGATAATGCTTTCAAGCGCGATAATGAGAATGACGAAACCTGCAGCAATCGATGCAGGAAAGCCGACGGAGAAAATATTCAGGCTGGGCGCAGCGCGGGTAATGATGCCAAGTCCAATATTAATGAACAGCAGTGAGATCAGCACTGGCAGTGAAATAAGTACGCCACCCAAAAAAATCATCGAGCTCCAGGCGACCACTTTGCCGAAGGTAGCCTGATTCAGCATGGACTCACCAATCGGAAGGGCAGTAAAGCTATCCACGATCATCGAGATCATGATCACATGGCCGCCGAAGCCAAGAAAAATCATAGTCGACAGAATCACCAGAAATTGGGAGATGACCGGAACGTTACCCACGTTTGGATCGTACATGCTGGCCATCGACAGACCCATGGAGCCCGCCATGGCTTGACCGCCCAGCACAATCGCACCAATGGCCACCTGTAGCATCAGACCCATCATCGCTCCGATGAACAGCTGATTCACAATTTGGAAAAAACCGATTGCACTGATCGGATCGAGCACCGGCCAATCTACCATCGGATACACGAAAAAAGTCAGCACCAGCGCGAGCATGATGCGTATCGGTAGGGTGAGTGCATCCAGCGAAAAAATCGGTGCCGTCAACAGCATGGCCGAGATGCGTAGCATCGGCCACAGAAAAGTATAGAAGCGCTCGACGATATCCGCGGCAAGGAGTGTCATGGCATCGTTCGGGCGCTGACCCGGTTAGGAAAAGAGCGCGGGAATGCGCTTGTAGATATCACGGGTGTAATCCACCAGCATGCTCAGCTGCCAGCCGCCAAACAGCGCCAGTGTGACGCCCATGACCATCAGTTTTGGGATGAACGAGAGCGTCATTTCATTAATCGATGTGGCTGCCTGTATGACGCCAATGAACAGACCAACGCCCAGTGCCACTGCCAGCAGCGGTGCAGAGATAATCAGTACGGCCCAGAGAGCACTGCGACCTATATCAACGACGGTAGCGATTTCCATTATTTATCCTTGGGATCGGCTGATGGTTCAGGGCATTGCGAAGCTCGAAGCGAGCGAGCCCATCAGCATGCTCCAGCCATCGACCAACACGAACAACATCAATTTGAAAGGCATGGAGATCATCATCGGCGAGAGCATCATCATACCCATCGACATGAGCACGCTCGATACCACCAGATCAATCACCACGAAGGGGATATAAATAAGAAAACCGATCGTGAAAGCGCTTTTCAGTTCCGACGTCATGAAGGCTGGCACGAGCGTGGTGAAGGGGACCGATTCAGGGCCTTCGAGCTCAACTTTGCTACGTGCGATTTCCATGAACATCGAGATATCTTCTTCACGGGTCTGTGCCAGCATGAAGCCGCGGATAGGCGCCTCGGCAGCTGCCAGAGCCTCTTCGAAGGGCATGCCCTGGTTCATGTAGGGCAGGATCGCATTGTTATACACATCCATCATCACCGGCTGCATGATGAACAGAGTCAGGAACAGTGCCAGTCCGGCCAGCACCTGATTGGGCGGCGTCTGACCGGTGCCCAGCGCCTGGCGAAGAATGGAGAAGACGATGATGATGCGAACAAACGAAGTCATCATCAGCAGCATCGAAGGCAGCAGCGTGAGCACTGTCATCAGTGCCAGCAGCTGCAGCGTCAGACTGTACGACTGAACGCCACCTTTGCCGCTGACCACATTGACGACAGGCAGACCTTGTGCAAAGGCGAGCGCTGGCATCAGTAGGGGAAGCAGAAGCAGCAGTGCGATGAAAAGTCGGCGTGCCATGATCAGCCCTTGTTTTTGTTTTGCGCTGATTTGATCAGCTCGGCGAAACGCTGGGCCATTGGTACCGTGTTTTCTGCACTGTTTGTCTGAGCCGCTGCGTCAGCGGCCAGTTCTTCAGCAGACAAATAGAAGCTGGCCAGCGTGTTGATTTCTTGTGGGGTGATGCCGAGCAGGATGTCCTGATCTTTAACGCGCACCAGCACGACTTTCTGGCGTGGTGCGAGCGACATGCTGTCAATGACGCGAATGCGTCGTTGACCCATACCGAGCAGGTTGCCGTTTTGCATTCGTTTGAGCGCGTAGAGCAGGGCGCCCAGCAGTGCCAGCACTATGCCAAAGCTTAAAGCAAACGATAACCAGTCCGAAGCATGCATGATGATCTTTCTTTACAGGTTCTTCATGCGGTCGCTGGCAGGCACGACGCGTGTCAACCGAATGCCGTAGCGATCGTTGACCAGCACCACTTCGCCTTGTGCCACGACCGTGTCGTTGACCAGCAAATCCAGCGGTTCGCCGGCAATGCGTTCCAGTTCTACCACGCTACCCTGGGTCAGGCGCAGCAGATCCCGGATTTTCATTTTTGTACGACCGACTTCTACCTTGATCGCTACCGAAATATTTTGCAGCACATCGGGATTGATGTGATGGTTCGGCGGCGTCTCAACCGCGTCAGTCACCTCACCGTCGTCATTTTGTTCTGTCGTTACGTCACTCATGATGCATCCTCGATCGTTAGAGGGTTTCTGGGCTGGTGGCTTTTTCGATGCGGACCGCAACCTGCGGACCCGACATACCCACCTGAACTTCGAAAGCGGGCAGGCCACCAATCAGCATCGTAGCCAGCTCGGGTTTTTTGAAGAATAACAAATCGCCTTCCTTGAGCTGCCGGACACGCGAGTAATCGTCAAGGACGGTACCCAACAGGACTTGCAGCTCCACCTGTGAATCACCGACGGCCTTGGTCAGATCCTGGCGCCATTTCAAATCAGATTCTTCGCTGCCGTCGGCTTGCACACGGTTACGAAGCAGATCGCGCAGGGGTTTGAGCGAGGCATACGGATACACCAGATCGACGAAGCCTTTGATTCCACCGACGCTTTCGGTTTCAAAGCGAGTCATGATCACGAGATCATTTTCGTCGGCAATCTGGGCAAACTGCGGATTGATTTCTGAGCCTATGTGCTCTAAGTCGACTTGCAGCAGCGGTGCCCATGCTTCTTTCAGAGAGCGGAAAAACACCTCAATGATGATTTTGATGATGCGTGATTCTGTTGGTGTAAACATGCGCGTTGGTGGCAGCCAGTTAGCTGGCGTCTCACCGTCTTTGTCACCGCCGCGCTTTTTGGGCATGCCCGGCATGCCGCTGCCGGAACCACCAAAAAAATTATCGAGCGCAGAAAAGACGAGCGTAGGCTCGATCGTCACCATCGAAAATCCGCGCAAGGGGTTGATGCGGATGGTATTCACCGCCAACGGCGCACGCAGGTCTTTAAGATAGTCACCAAAGCGAACGATCTGAGCACGCGAGGGATTGATACGCGGACTCGTGCGCAGCACTTCCATCAAACCCATACGGAACAGACGCACGAAGCGTTCGTTGATCATCTCGATGGACGAGGTGTTCACACCCAGCGTGCTGTCCTCACTGGCCAGATCGTGCTTCTTGACCCGGGTCGTCAGGTTAAAGCCGGTATCGACCGCAATGGTGCCGTCATCGATCCCGCTGGCTAATGCAGCGAGTTCTTCCTGTGACAGCAGGTTGCTTGTATCAGCCATGGCGTCGATCGTCCCTGGATTCTATAGGGGGTTATTGGACAACAAACTCGGTGAACATGACTTCTTCAATGCCACCAAAGCCTTCATATTTTTCCAGCAGCGAATTGACAGTCAGACGTACCTCTTCAGCCAGCGCTTTGCGGAAATCAGGTTCGCGCAGGTCAGCCTCGGTTTTCTGGCGCATCACATCAAGAATACCGGCGCGCAGTGCGAGCTCATGTGTTTTGACGTTCTTGATCACGCGATCATCATAGTGTGTCATGACCGTGAGCGTAACCTGCATCACTTTACGCGAGCCAGCAAGGTTGGAGAGCAGGGGCTTTTCCAGCGCGTAGTAATTAAACTTCCAGCGCTGATTATCTGCATCCGGCGTTACGAGCTCTTTGGAAGGTGCTTCCGCGCCAGGCTTGCCGTGATCATCTTTCTTGGCTTCGCCGTGACCGTCATCTTTTTTGGGCTCACCGTGACCATCGTCCTTTTTCGCCTCGCCGTGACCATCGCCATGACCGTCACCGCCCTCGAGTTTGTCGAGTTGCGCGTCAACGGCTTCTTTGGCCTGATCTTTCTTCGAGAAGAATCCGGTCGCCAACAAGGTGCCACCGACGGAGGCGCCAATGAGAAATAGAACCGCCACGACCATTAGGATGATCTTAACCAGCGGACCTTTTTTCTTCGGTTCGCTTTCGACTTGTTCTTCGGGTGCCGCAGCTTCTTCAGCCATCACATCCTCCAGCTATTAATTGCATTCTTGTGTTGCGATCAAACCAGAACATCGAGCCCATCGGGGCCCTTGCTGATGTTCTGAGCCGCCATTGAGGTGGAAACCTCGCCGGCTTTCTCTGTTTTGTCTTTGCCAGCCTGGTTGCCAGATCCGGACGATGAACGTCCAGGTGTCGGGTTTCCGCCATTTTGGCTATTTTGCCTTACGTTAACATCCATGGTAGCAACATCCATGCCTAGTTGGCCAAGGATCTCCTTTAGCCTGGGCAGACTGTCGGCGATCAGCTCTCGCGTCATGGCCTGACCGGCGCTGAAACTGGCTTGGAGTGTGCCGTCTTTCATCTGCAGCTCGATGTCGATATTGCCTAGTTCATGGGGCTTGAGCGCTAGATCGACCCGCCAGTCACCCTTGGCAATTTGCGCGGCCAGTCGTTGTCCCAAGGCTTCACCCAGGCGCTGGGACAAACGTTCGTACTGTTCAGTGCGCTGAGCCTGGTCTGGGCGAGGTGCCAAGTTGGTGTTGTTCGTGGTAGCGCTGTCGCTCGAGCCTTGAGTCCGGCCTTCGCTACCGTGCGAACGTCCTGCGAGGAGCTCGGACATGTCCTCGGGTGCGATTTCGGGTGCGATAACGAGCGTTTCAAGGGTGGCAATCTTCACTTCTTCCTGGATTAGGGAAAGGTCGTTTGGCATGGTCGGACCCGTACCAGCGACGGTCGGGGGCAGCCAGCCAGGGGCCACGCGTTCGGCGCGTTGGCTGGCTTGTTTCATTTCCAGGCGGCGCGCAAACTGGGCCGCCTCAGGGGCGCCAAGGA
>CANKWG010000050.1 GCA_947487325.1 Oxalobacteraceae bacterium
GTCTAGGCGAGCCCCCGCGACCTGTTTCGCCGGTGGCGAACGGAGGCATGTTGTAGGGGAGCATAAAGCGATCGCTGTACTCACCGGTCAGTGCATCGATTTTTTGTTCGTCACGTGCCGTACCCAAGGTCGCAACAACCAGCGCCTGAGTTTCACCGCGTGTAAACAGTGCGGAGCCGTGCGTACGTGGCAGCACACTGGTGCGAATGGAAATCGGACGCACGGTACGTGTGTCACGACCGTCGATACGCGGCTCGCCATCGAGAATCTGCGAGCGAACGATTTTTGACTCGAGATCAAACATCACATTGCCGACATCCGCCGAATCCGGCGCCGCGGTGCCTGCCGCTGCAGCGTCTGCGGCCAGTGCAGCGCTGACTTCGCTGCTGATCTGACGCAGTTTGTCAGTACGCGCCTGCTTTTCCTTGGTCGCGAAGGCTTCACGCAGTTTGCCTTCGGCGAGTTCGGTTACGCGTGTAATCAGCGCTTCGTTTTTAGGTGCAGGACTCCATGACACTTCGGGTTTGCCGCCGTCGCGCACCAGATCATGGATTGCATCGATCACGGCTTTCATATGATCGTGACCAAACACCACCGCGCCCAACATGATTTCTTCAGACAGTTCTTTGGCTTCGGATTCCACCATCAACACAGCCGTTTCGGTACCCGCCACCACCAGATCCATCTCGGAGTTTGGCAACTGTGACACGGTAGGATTGAGGACATACTGACCATCGATATAACCAACGCGGGCTGCACCAATCGGGCCATTGAATGGGATACCGGCCACGCACAAAGCAGCGGAGGCACCAATCATCGCGGGGATATCCGGATCGATATCGGGATTGACCGACAACACGTGAATGATGACCTGAACTTCGTTCAGATAGCCTTCAGGAAAGAGCGGACGAATCGGACGGTCAATCAGACGTGATGTCAGCGTCTCTTTTTCGGACGGACGGCCTTCACGCTTAAAGAAACCACCGGGAATGCGGCCAGCAGCATAAGTTTTTTCCACATAGTCCACGGTCAGCGGAAAGAAATCTTGACCGGGCTTGGCATCCTTGCGTGCGACCACCGTGGCAAGCACAACGGTATCTTCGACCGAGACCATCACAGCGCCGGAGGCCTGACGTGCGATCTCACCGGTTTCCAGTGTCACGGTATGTTGGCCGTACTGGAAGGTTTTAGTAACTTTATTGAACATTGAGTAATTCCTTTCTATTTTTGCCGACAGATTTTCAGGCGCTGTCGTTCACCTCACCACGGGCGATCCGTAAGATCGCCTTGCTTCTACAGACTCAATCTTTTAGTACACGCATTGCTTTAAAAAACGAAATGCCCGCATCAGAGAACTGATACAGGCATTTGTGGTTGGGCGACTGGCAAAAATTATTTACGCAGACCCAGTTTTTCGATCAGTGCGCGGTAACGGTCAACGTCTTTGCGCTTCAGGTAAGCCAGAAGGCTTTTACGACGATTGACCATCATGATCAGGCCGCGGCGGGAGTGATGATCCTTGGCGTGGGCCTTAAAGTGACCGTTGAGTTCGTTGATACGTGCGGTCAACAGAGCCACCTGAACTTCGGGCGAGCCCGTGTCGTTTTGCGCACGTGCATTGGCCGCGATGACGGCGGCCTTGCTTTCTTTAGTTACTGACATGGTTTTTACCTTTCACATGCGGCGTCCAGAGTCGAAACCCTTGGTGCCGTGACTACATTAAAAAATCTGGCCCGTTTCAGGACAAGGCGGGATTATAGCGGAAATGCCCTCCCCGGCACAGCGCGGGGAGGCAAATGGCAGGGAAATAGGCAATTTATTTTCAAAAAGCTATTACCTAGCAAGCATCGGGACGTTTACATCTGCGGATTAAGCTTTTCGGTCTTGGAATGCAGCTTGTTCAAGGCTGACAGGTAGGCCTTGGCGGAGGCCACAACAATGTCCAAGTCCGCGCCCACTCCATTGACAATGCGACCGCTTTTGGAAAGACGCATCGTCACCTCGCCTTGCGATTGTGTCCCGGTGGTGATGGCATTCACCGAAAACAACAGCAACTCGGCGCCGCTTTGGGTCTGCGTTTCAATCGCATTGACGATAGCGTCGACCGGACCATTGCCATCACCCTCACAACTCACCTCACTGCCGCCCATAGAAAAAACGACTCTGGCATGAGGTTTCTCGCCTGTCTCCGAACGCTGCGAGAGCGATACGAACTGGTAATGCTCTTTCTCATGCGATTGCTGTTCATCTGACACCAGCGCCATGATGTCTTCGTCAAAAATCTCGGACTTGCGGTCCGCCAGCTCCTTGAAGCGCGCAAAAGCCGCGTTCACCTCGGCCTCGGAGTCGAGGGTAATGCCCAATTCATCGAGACGCTGCTTGAATGCGTTACGACCTGAGAGCTTGCCCAACACGATCTTGTTAGCACTCCAGCCCACATCTTCGGCCCGCATGATTTCATAGGTATCGCGGGCTTTGAGAATGCCATCCTGGTGAATGCCGGAGGCATGCGCGAAGGCATTCGCCCCAACCACCGCCTTATTGGGCTGCACCGCAAAACCCGTGATCTGCGAGACGAGCTTGGAAGTCGGCACGATCTGCGTGGTGTCGATACCCACCTCAAGACCAAAGTGATCCTTGCGGGTACGCACCGCCATGATGATCTCTTCCAGCGCCGTATTGCCAGCGCGCTCGCCCAGACCGTTGATAGTGCACTCTACCTGACGCGCACCACCAATCATGACCCCCGCGAGCGAATTTGCCACCGCCATGCCGAGGTCGTTATGACAATGCACGGACCACACTGCTTTGTCGGAATTCGGTATGCGCTCGCGCAGGGTTCTGAGCATCTGACCATAGAGCTCGGGCACGCCATAACCGACGGTATCGGCAAAGTTAATCGTCGTAGCACCCTCGTCGATCACCGCCTCGAGCACACGGCACAGAAAATCCATGTCGGAACGGCTGCCGTCCTCGGGGCTGAACTCCACATCATCGGTGAATTGCCGGGCGAACCTGACCGCCTGTCGTGCCTGCTCATAGACCTGGTCCGGCGACATGCGCAGCTTTTTCTCCATGTGCAGCGGCGACGTGGCAATGAACGTGTGAATACGCTTGCGCGGCGCCGGCGCCAGTGCCTCGGCAGCGCGGGAAATATCCCGATCATTGGCACGCGAGAGTGAACAGACGACCGAATCCTTGATGATGCCCGCGATCGCCTTGATGGCTTCGAAGTCACCCGGCGAGGAGGCTGCAAACCCCGCCTCAATAACGTCAACTTTCAGACGCTCTAGCTGACGTGCAATCCGAATTTTTTCGTCCTTGGTCATCGAGGCGCCGGGCGACTGCTCGCCATCGCGCAAGGTCGTATCAAAAATAATCAGTTTGTTCGAATCAGCCATTTCGGGCTCCTGAAGTTAATGCTGCTGGTAGCGATATTTTCGCCTGCCCGGGCCAACTTTGCCTGAGCGGGTCATAAACGAATTGTGGGGAAATGGAGGTCTGCGCTGTCAGCGCAGTAGATACAGCAGCAGGCCGGAACGGCAGCTGCACGAAGTGATTTGGGTGAGCGTAAATAAGCTTGTCATGAGGGAAAGAATAAGGGGGATTGCCAAAAAGCGCAACCGGGCAATGTGTCTGGCACGATCAGCTGGCTAGCAAACGGTCCTACAGGATGCCCGAGCCGATGAGCATCTGGTATAAATATCCCTATGCCACCACTCAGTACAACTGTCTTCGACAGTCAACGCGAGAACTCGGACCCACGTATGCACGAGGCGTCTCTCGTCCGCCTATGCCTAGACGGAGCGGCATCGGCGCTCACTGAGAAACCCACTTGTCAACAGGCCCAGACATTCCGGCTGGCTGCCATGCTCCTGCGCGGTTCGCACCCTGAGGCTTCTCGCAATCTGAAACGCGCCTATGACGAGCATCAACGGGAACACGGCTGCGCCCCACTGCCTCCGGAGGCGGCGATTGAGCAAGGTTGGATCATCGGACTGGCACGCTTCAGAGACACCTTGCGCAGGAAACTGACTGGCGAGAAGCACCTATGACCCAAGCACCAAAGCCAAGCAAGCTCCATCTCGATACGGGCCTTGCCAAAGGCTTGGCTCAGCTATTCCATGAACTCGAGCAAAAACTTGACCTGCAAAGACAGGTCAATGCCTACCTCGCAGGCGGCATGGCCATGCATTTGTACACAGGAAGCCGCTTTACCACCGATGTCGATGCTGAATTTGACGCACGGCTTCTGCTGCCCGCTGATTTGTCAGTCATGACAAAGCTGGACGATGGCAGTGATCAAATGCTCTATCTCGATACAAATTACAATCCGACCTTCGCGCTGATGCACGAAGATTATCAAGTTGACGCAAAGCCAATCGACATCGGCACAAGGATGCTAAGGCTTCACATCTTGTCGCCAGTCGACCTAGCCGTTAGTAAACTGTCGCGCTTCGCTGCGAACGATCAAGAAGATATCGCTACCTTGGTTGGCGCTGGCCTGACCGACGGAGAAAGTATTTCATCAAGAGCCCGAGAGGCACTGTCGGGTTACGTCGGGAATACATCGACACTGCTGGGCCACCTTGAAACCGCGCTACGGCTTGTAAAAGCGGGATAAATCCGCGACGGCCAGCCCTGAGAACTACTTCTCCACCGTCTCGTCGCTAGTCTGGACGATACTGACCGGCCTGCCCTTAAACCACTGCCAAAAGAACACCCCGTAACCCGACAAGCCGTAGATCACGAAGAGTCCGAACAGCACCTTCGGAGGATCGCTGGACACCGCCACAAAAATCAGCACGATCAGGAAGATCGTGATGAAAGGGACGGACTTCCTGAAATTGATGTCCTTGAAGCTGTAGAACGGCACATTGGTCACCATCGTCAGGCCGGCATAGACCGTAATCGCCCAGGACAACCAGTTGAAATCGGCGCCAGCAATGCGCAGATCATCCATCAGCCAGATGAAGCCTGCGACCAGCGCCGCAGCAGCCGGGCTGGGCAAACCTTGGAAGAAGCGCTTGTCCACCACAGCAATGTTGGTATTGAAGCGCGCCAGTCGGAGTGCCGCGCCGGCGCAATAAACAAAAGCCGCCAGCCAGCCCAGCTTGCCCATGCCCCGCAATGACCATTCGTAGACGATAAGCGCGGGAGCCGCGCCGAAGGACACCATGTCGGACAGGCTATCGTACTGCGCACCAAACTCGCTCTGGGTGTTCGTCAACCTTGCCACCCGACCATCGGTCGCATCCAGCACCATCGCCGCGAAAATGGCGACTGCAGCATTAGAAAACTGCCCATTCATCGCCATTACGATCGCGTAGAAACCGCAGAACAGCGCGGCGGTCGTAAAGGCATTGGGCAGCAGATAAATACTACGGCTGCGCAACCGCACGGCTGCCGGCGCTCCATCCTGCGGAGCTACACGCCGCAACGGTAGCTTTTGCAAACGGAATGACCGCGGCGACCCGGCCTTGGACTTGCTTTTGCGGTTGTTAAATAAAGACATAACGGAATGGTAACCGACGGCGTGCCGTTCGTGTCTCAGAACTCTGCAAGTACCGTCTCAGTCGCCGAGACTTTGTCACCCACCACGACCAACGGACGAGCGCTTAACGGCAAATAGACATCGACCCGGGAACCGAAACGAATAAAGCCATAACGCTGGCCCCTGGCGAGGGTATCGCCGACGTTCACGTAACAAAGAATGCGCCGGGCAATCAGGCCGGCCACCTGAACAAATGTGATCGTCTGGCCGTTCGCAGCCGTCATGACAACCGCATTACGCTCATTCTCGGTCGAGGCCTTGTCCAAGTCGGCGTTAACGAATTTGCCCGGAAAGTATTCGATTTTCTCGATTTTCCCGTCCACAGGCGAGCGGTTGGAGTGGACGTTGAACACGTTCATGAACACGCTGATTTTCAGGGCTTCCCGGTCGGCGTAGGGATCATGCGCCTTCTCGACCACGACGATACGGCCATCGGCCGGTGACAGGACTGCCTTCGGGTCCAAGGGAATGGAACGGGGCGGATCGCGAAAGAATTGCAACACAAACACGGCGATGACCCAGAAAGGCCAAGACCAGCCACCAAGAACGGAGGATGCCACCAGCGCCGCCACCAGGGCGATACCGAGAAAAGGCCAGCCTTCACGGGCAATGATGGGATGGGGATAGTTGCTCAAAGTCGCTCCAGATCGAGTTTCAGAAATTTCCAGAAAGAAATTCCAATCAGGTCAGCATTTTAGCGCCATCTGGGGCCGACTGCGCCCGAAACTGATACACGGACGACTCAAAAAGTCGGTGAGGATCGAAGAATTTCCAGAACAAATGTTCGTTTATCGACACACATCTCGCTAGGAAGCGTCAAAAAACAAAAAAAATTTACTTGGGAAAACAAAACCGTGAGAACTCCCGCAAACACTAACCGCCCAACACAGCCCGCCTCAGATGCATTGGCCATCTGGGAGCGCGCTGCCAAAGAAAACAAACCCGTCGGGTTAGATAGCCATGGAAACATAACCATGCTATTCGGCGCCTCCCACGATAGCTTTCGCGGACAAGCCGATCATAGAAAAGCAGCGAAAGACACCATATTGAGCAAAATGCGATCCGAAATGGCTCAACGGGGTAGCTGGAATGGCAGCGCGATCCAAAACGTCATGGAATCCCAGTTACCTAGTCTTGATAGCTTCATAAAAGACGATCAGGCCAGTAATTTACGCAGCGAATGGAATGAGCTGAGAAACACAACCGAGGCATCACTTGAACTCTCTTCTGATGTACGTGCGCACAGAATTGCCGTCGCAGAACGCATCGCACCCTTCTTGCCACCCGGTCTCGGCGTGTCCCTACATGATGAAGGACTGTCCTGGCTGAACCATACTTTTTCAGACAAACAGCAGCAACACATCCTAGATGGACTGAGTTCACTGGCCGAGGATGCGGTAGATCCAGCGCTACACCTCGATCCGCAAATGCTCAAGGACCTCAACCGAGACACCTACGACATTGTTTTGCCGGATGGCATGAGTCTGCTGAATGAAACCAACGAGCATCAGCAATTTCATCAGCAGATTGACGCTCATTCTGAGCTAACGCCGAAAGCCCGACAAATACTCCGGCGGCTGCATGCTTTTTGCGGTGGCGATCGCAACATGATGGCGTCGCTTTCAAAGTTGATGAATCAAAAATCAGTCCTCAAATTGATAGCTGCGAATCAAGCAGAGCTGCGCCCATCTTCTGGCGCAGAAATTCACATCCATGCAAATAGCAAAAAATTGAACAGCCTGTCTTTATACCGGCTGTATCGAACTAGCAAGAGCGATGTTAGCTTGACCGTCAGTCACATGAAAAAAGGAAGTGCGCTGCTCGACGACCAAATGCAAACACTATGCCGACTAAAACCGGGCAAACAATCGGAAATTGCTGATGAAAGCAATTTTAACTTCCGGTGCTTCACTGAGATTTCAATGGGAAATTCTCAATTAAAAAATCTGAATATCATCCCGACTTTGATACGCCAGGCTTCAGCAGATTATGTGCTCGATATCGACTGGAATAACTGATTTATTCAGTATCTACCTAACAGAATATATTATGGACAGGCTATCGACCCAAACCTCAACCCAAGCCCTAGAAATATACAAGCGGGTCGTAGAAAATTACGATTTGGACTTATCCATCACATTCTCTGGAAATGTTCACGTTGCCACAAAATTTGATCGAGCAATCAATGCGATTGCAGACCACTTTAGAATCAGTTCGATTGGGCAACGCCGGGAGCAAGCGAAGCAAGTGATTCGGCAGAAGTTTGATTACGAAATGAAAATTATCGCCAATCATCTACCGACTAGGCAGCGACAATTCATGGACTATGCTCTAGCTCTCACCATAGAAGGGGGGAAAATCGAGGATCTTCAGAAAACCAAATTAATGCGGTCAAGCGTATCAGTGTTCACATCAGCTTTGATTCATATTAAAGAAATAGGTAGCGGCGCTTCAAAGGAATCAAACCAAATAGCTTGGCAGGCAACTCAAGAATTTATTGCTAACGGCAAGCGTTCGCCGGATGCAAACTTCGCACGGAAAGTTTCGGATCTCACTATTCAATGGAAAAAAGAATTGAGGCTGGGTGATCGCGAGGCATACCGATTGGCATTTAATGCTGCTTTATTGATTCGGCGGCATGGCATCGACGAAGAATTGGCGCTCGAAATTTTGCAGATATCCGGTAAGCTACATGCTCGTGATGGGCTTGAGAAGAACGAAGCTTTGCAGTTAGCAATAGATCTTTATGTACCAATGAAAAAATTAGGTATAGGAATTGATTCGATCAGCAATTTCAGGAAAATACTATTATCGAAATTACCTGAGTTGAAAAATTATGGACCGGTCACGCAAATTAGTGCAGCGGTTTGTTATGTTCAGTTAAAAGAAACAAACCCAAGCGACTCAGACGCTTATGATCAAATCCGAGATCGGCTGAAACAAATCAAGGTAATGCAACACATCATGCCCAAAGGCTGCGAGGTCAATCAGATTCACCAGGGAAGTCACGTTCGCGGATATGTCGACGTGGATAAAACCGGTTTGAAAAATTTTTCTGACAAAGTAAGCATTTTGACCAATTACCCTACTTTCAACCGGGATGAAGTAAAGACCAAACTCCCAGACGAATACCAGACTTTTGAGCAACAGTTCGTCAAGGATTTTGTGCGTGGCTTCAACTATGAACTGAGACAAGATGGCGTGGAAGATGTCGAATTTCAGGCAATTGAATTCAAGCGCCGACGCATGATGATTTCCCAAGATCCAGCAGAGAAGATGTCGCAAGATGATTTTTCAACTTGGGCACGGCACTATCAGCGGCACGCAGGCTCCATTACAGCATCAGAAGCGAGTTCCCGGCTGCAGTCACAAACCTTTTTTGCTGAAGTGGAAAACATCACTGCCGATGAGTCATCTAACGTAACGGGCTACAAAACCAAGGTATCGGGCGATGAACGCTCAACGGAGATGCGCTTCTCCTCAGACAAACGCATTATAAAAAATGAAACGGTGATTGATTTCAAGGTCACGCAAAAAATAAAAGCAGTTGTATTGCTGGCGGACCCGATTAAGAGTAGCGAAACATACCTTCCCCCTGCACCCGTACAACTTGGCTTGCTAGGCAATGATGAGTGGTTGCCCAAAATGGAACACAGCAACCCGACCGTCACTCGGGAGTGCCAACTGACCGTCGCCTCACAAATACTGGATGCAGGAAAAACGGATTGCACCAACCAAAAAATCAGCGAGGCTTGGGATCTAATGCCTGACTGGGATGACTGGATGTCAAAACTCACGGCTGAGCTATGAACTTTAGCCGCCTAAAAGCCACCCCTGCGGGTGGCTTTTAGGCCGAGCGCGGTGCGCGCATTTTCGCGCCCGCCGCATGATGCCGGTTGAACTTAGCAGGAGCTTAGTTCTTTGATTGATCAACCAACTTGTTTTTAGCGATCCACGGCACGGGAGGCCGTAAAAAAAGCCACCCCTGCGGGTGGCTTTTAGGCCGAGCGCGGGGTGCGCTTGCAAGCGCATCCCGCATGATGCCGGTTGAACTTAGCAGGACCTTAGTTCTTTGATTGATCAACTAACTTGTTTTTAGCGATCCACGGCATCATAGCCCGTAATTTCTCACCCACGATTTCAATCGAATGCTCCGCATTCAGACGACGACGCGACATCAGCGTAGGCGCATTGGCTCTGTTCTCAAGAATGAAGCTCTTTGCGTATTCACCCGTCTGAATATCTTTCAGGCACTGACGCATCGCGTTCTTGGTGTCTTCGGTCACGATACGCGGGCCAGTAACGTATTCACCGTATTCCGCATTGTTCGAGATCGAGTAATTCATGTTGGCGATACCGCCTTCATAGATCAGATCGACGATCAGTTTCAGTTCGTGCAAGCACTCGAAATACGCCATCTCAGGCGCGTAGCCAGCTTCGACCAGCGTTTCGTAACCCGCCTTGATCAGCTCAACGGTGCCGCCGCACAACACTGCCTGTTCACCAAACAGATCGGTCTCGGTCTCTTCACGGAAATTAGTTTCGATGATGCCGGCACGACCGCCGCCATTGGCCATTGCATAAGACAAGGCGATATCACGCGCGTGGCCTGATTTGTCCTGATACACAGCGATCAAATGCGGCACACCGCCACCCTGGGTGTAGGTGGAACGTACGGTGTGGCCTGGCGCTTTGGGGGCGATCATGATGACGTCCAGATCGGCGCGTGGCACAACTTGACCGTAGTGCACGTTAAAGCCGTGCGCAAATGCCAGTACTGCGCCCTGCTTCGCATGCGGGGCAACGTTTTCAGCGTAGACCTGCGCGATGTTTTCATCGGGGAGCAAGATCATGATGACGTCAGCAGCTTTGACTGCGTCATTGACATCAGCCACCTTGAGGCCTGCTTTTTCAACCTTGGCCCAAGAAGAGCCGCCTTTACGCAGACCGACCGTGACTTTGCAGCCGGACTCGGAGAGGTTTTGTGCGTGTGCATGACCCTGCGAACCGTAGCCGATGATGGCAATGTTCTTGCCTTTGATGAGCGAGAGGTCGCAGTCTTTGTCGTAGAAAACTTTCATGATTATCCTGATGTATGAGATGTTGAATAAAAAGTAGTGGGGTATCGGGGTATCGGTGCTTCAGACCTTGAGAATGCGCTCGCCTCGGCCGATACCCGAGCCGCCGGTACGAACCGTCTCCAGAATGGCGGTGCGGTCGATGGCATCGATGAAGGCATCAAGCTTAGACTTGTTGCCAGTCAGCTCAATGGTGTAGGTCTTCTCGGTGACATCGATGATGCGACCACGGAAAATGTCCGTCGTACGCTTCAATTCTTCGCGCTCCTTGCCTACTGCACGCACCTTGATGAGCATGAGCTCACGCTCGATGTGCGCACCCTCGGTCAGGTCAACCACCTTCACGATTTCGATCAGCCGGTTCAGATGCTTAGTGATCTGTTCGATCACGTCGTCCGACCCCGTGGTGACGATGGTCATGCGCGACAAGGTGGCATCCTCAGTCGGCGCCACTGTCAGTGTTTCAATGTTGTAGCCGCGCGCAGAGAATAAGCCTACGACACGCGACAATGCGCCCGCTTCGTTTTCGAGCAATGCAGAAATGATATGTCGCATTACAGATCCTCCGAGCCAAGCAGCATTTCGGACAGGCCTTTACCCGCCTTGACCATGGGCCAGACGTTTTCATCACGATCCGTGATGAAATTCAGAAAGACCAGACGATCTTTCATCGCAAAGGCATCACGCATTGCACCGTCAACATCACCGGGTTTGTCGATAGTCACACCCACATGACCGAAGGACTCAACCAATTTGTCGAAGTCAGGCAGCGAATCCATGTAGGACTCGGAGTAGCGCGAGCCGTAGTCAATCTGCTGCCACTGCCGCACCATGCCGAGATAGCGGTTGTTGAGCAGAATGACCTTGGGGGTCAGATGATATTGACGGCAGGTTGCGAGCTCCTGAATACACATCTGTATCGATGCCTCACCCGTCACGCAAGCCACGGTGGCACCGGGATTGGCCATCTGCACACCCATCGCATAAGGCAAACCAACGCCCATCGTGCCCAGACCACCGGAATTGATCCAGCGCCGCGGCTTGTCGAAGCCATAGTACTGCGCGGCCCACATTTGGTGCTGACCAACGTCGGAGGTGATGAAAGCATCGCCCTTGGTAACTTCCCAGAGCTTTTCCACGACAGACTGGGGCTTGATGACCTGATCCGAGGTTGGATATTTCAGGCACTCTTTTCCACGC